>CAZAIZ010000383.1:0-2185 GCA_964485275.1 uncultured Pedosphaera sp. | reverse complement strand
GCTGGACACAGCTGCTTTCACGACTGGGAGCATCAAAAAGTGTCATCATGGGATGCGGACTCGTTCGCTTCCAGTAAACGTAAAGGCTCCGTTGATATTGCCTGACATCCTTGTCAGGCACATAATTCTTGGTGTTGCTTCCTGGGTGCATCAATGCCTTCCATAGCCCCACTGGCTGATATGGCTTCACCCCTTCCCCTCCCATGGATTCATTAAGCAAACCACTGGCCCACAGGGCCACATCACGCAAAGTTTCTGCATCCATACGAAAACTGGGGCCGCGCACCCAAAGTCGGTTTTCTGGATCTTTCACATCGGCACGATGCGCCGAGCTTTGCCTGAAGGTTTGGCTGGTGACCATCAACCTTAGCATTGCCTTAAGGTTCCATTTTCGATCTTGAAGTTCTACAGCAAGCCAATCGAGCAATTCCGGATGGGTTGGTTGCTCTCCCTGCAGCCCAAAGTCAGCAGGCGTACGCACTAAAGGCTCCCCAAAAGTTCGTTGCCAGACGCGGTTTATTAGCACACGGGACACCAAAGGATGTCCGGGCGCTGTAAGCCACTGCGCCAAACCAAGTCTATTGGATGGCGCACTCTTAGGCAATGCTCCCATTACAGTAAACACACCCGGATTTAATGGATCACCCTTGGGCTGGTCATACTCGCCCCGCTCCAGGAATTTTGTAACCCGCGGCTTGGATAAATCCTTAGCCACAAGCGTTGTGGTCATTCGCCCTTTTAGTGCATCCATGCGCTTGAGCAAAGTACCCGACTCCTTGTGGATCGCTAACTCCTTAAACCCTCCCTTGGGATCAGCCACCAACTTCAATCGATCCTGAGGCGTGTTGTTTTTCTTGCTCATTGCCGCCTTCAAATCCTTGTTCTCCGGTTTCTCGGAAAACGCCCTGGCCCTTTCCAGAATCCTTGCTTGATCGGTCTGCACTGCCTTCTCTTCAGTCTGGATCGCGTCCCAATTATCCCACGCAGCCGCATCTGCCGGAGCCTTGATAGTGGGGCCAAACTCATACCTGTTGCCGTCCATTGAAGGCTCAGCGGTACTATTGAAATAAGCCATCATCTGATAATACTCCTTTTGTGGAATCGGATCATACTTGTGGGTATGACAGCGAGCGCAGGTGAGTGACATCCCCAGTAGCGCAGTGCCCAAGGTTTCCACACGATCGAAGTTATTCTTGGCCTGAAATTCCTCAGGAATGGCTCCTCCCTCAGCCGTGGTGGGATTCATCCGCACAAAACCTGTGGCCACGAGTTGGGCAGTCGTTGGATTGGGCAACAAGTCTCCGGCTAGTTGCCATGTGATGAACTCATCTAAAGGCTGGTTTTGGTTGAGGGCCCTAACCACCCAGTCACGGTAGGGAAAAATACCACGCTTGTTATCCAGGTGCAGCCCGTGCGTGTCTCCATAACGCACTGCATCCAGCCAGTAGCGCGCCTGATGCTCTCCGTAACGCGGGCTGGCCAGAAGCTCATTCACAAGTTTTTCATAGGCCTGAGAACTCTTGTCATTCAAAAATTTATTCAACTGCGAGGGCTCCGGAGGAAGGCCCGTGAGCACCAGCGCAACACGGCGTGCCAAAGTTGCCTTGTCCGCTTCAGCAGCAAAGATCACTCCGGATGCCTTTAGCTTTGCTCCGATAAAAGCATCTATGGGATTTCCCTTGGTTGAAATTTTCTTTTTCTTTGGCGGCACAAAGGCCCAGTGCTTCGCATATTGGCCGCCCTCCTTAACCCACTGGATAATCAATTTACGCTCGGCCGGCGTCAGTTGCTTTTCCGCGTCCTCAGGCGGCATGGGGTCCTCGGTATCCTGCAAACGAACAATCATTTCGCTTTCAGACGGATTCTTCGGATCGATCGCCTTATACCCATCCAGTTCCCGGGTGGCTCCCGCATAGGAATCCAACCGCACCAGGTCCTTCTTCTTCGCATCGGGCCCATGACAGACAAAACATTTGTTTGAAAGGACGGGGAGAATTTCCCGCGCAAAATCAACCGGAGCGGCTGGAACGCGAAACACCAGCCCCAATAAGAAGGTGAGCGAGAAAAACGGCAGCTTCATCTCCAGGAAGTGTAGACTCGCCTCAGCATATGTTCAACTGCACTTTCAAGCAACTGTGAGGCTTCCCCAGAAATATTATTGAATTAAATCATTCAGAATCTCCCA
>CAZAIZ010000382.1:0-2195 GCA_964485275.1 uncultured Pedosphaera sp. | reverse complement strand
TGGAGGCCATGATTCGCTCAAAGAGAACTGCTCCAAAAGGCACGTAAGCCAGATAGGCACCAAAACCAATCAGGATCATCCACCATAAACCATTAATCATCTTCAAATCATGCATTAAGGTTGCTCCTGCCATCAGGGCCATGCCACCAACCATCACTCCATAAACGGCTTTGAGTCCCTTCTGGTGATCCTTCACCAGGTTGAGTGCAGCCATCACAATCAGAATCCCCAAACCAATCGGCAAGTCTGCCTTGGAAAATAAAGTCGGTTCATCGGCGTACCCCATCGCGGTAAAGACTTCTGGCATGTAATTGTCCCTGAAGTCGCGATAAGCGGTCAGAAAAAAATACAGGACCAATAGCATGATCATGCCCGGCAGAAACTGTTTTAGAAATGCCATGCGCTCGTCGCCATCCATGGTTGTCCGTTCACTACGGCTGGCAACGTCCTCATCATTCGGTTCAGGTAATTGGTTTAGGAGAAATACTGAGAGGCAAAAGGGCAGGAGGAAAATGGCCCCCACCGCAGCCGGCATCCAGAATTCGGGAACCCCTACGTTCATCAACCATGCCCCCACTGTTTTAACTATACTACTGGCGACGATGTAGGAACAACTGAGTCCGGCAAAAAGAAGTTCAGCGGTTTTGCGGCCTTCCAAATAACGGGAGACCAGTCCCCAGATCATTCCCAGGGGAAGCCCGTTGAAGAACATGGCAACGACCTTGAGATTGGGCGGTGCAATGGCAAATCCTACGAGGGCAGCCAAGGCCATCAGGATCATTCCAATCAGGGCCTTGGCCTGATTACTGCGGTTTACCTCCGAGCATACCTTGCAGCCCAAATACTTGGAGAGGCAGTAGCCAATGATCTGGCTGATCACGAAGACGGTCTTGATTTGAAGGTCCGTGTCCATGAACTGGAGCCCCTCATATTTTGCCGCACTAAAAGGCTTGCGAAAGGCGTACATGCAGAAGTACGTGGAGAAGGCGGCAAATATCGCATACAGGACAAAGACCCCGGTGGGGGCATTGGTCAGATATTTGGTAATAGTGCCTTTGGATGCTTGTGTTTCAGTCATCACCAGCTAAGAAGGAATGTAGACTTATAAGCCTGAATCCAAAACATATAAATGTTACGATTTGCTTGAAGCCGTGTGATTCCCGTTGATTTGGCTTTGTCGGGCTTTTCAAGAGTCCGGTGGATTTTATCTTCGTATAAATTGAATCTTGGGTTTCAATTAGACCTGTGAGCGGGATTATTGGCCATACCATGTATGCCTTGTTGGGAGCCAGGGCGGCAGCCCAGCGTGATCTGCCTGTAGCACGGATTACTCAGAGGCATCTGTCCAGTTATCTTTGCGGGGCCTATTTGGGAGCGGATGTAGGGACGGTTCCTTCAGTTATCTGTCAGGATACCGGAGCCCCTGTGGGATACGGTTCAGAACGCCTTCTTAAAAGCCCCTTTACCGGAGGGGCAGTAAGGCCTTGGCGATTGGAGTTGGATGGTCAATTTATTACTCCAAGGCAAATCCATGATTCCTTTTATGGTCGTGCCCATATTGCCTTTGGTTGGGCAGCAAAGGACAAGGCCCTGTCAATTGCCTGGGAGAAGCTTCCTCAATATTTTTCTTCTGTAATAAAGGACGCGCAGCAATTCTACGGACCGGGAGAACGCCAGTTGGCTTA
Organism: uncultured Pedosphaera sp.; assembly: GCA_964485275.1. GTDB lineage: Bacteria > Verrucomicrobiota > Verrucomicrobiia > Limisphaerales > UBA1100 > UBA1100. The sequence goes on along the minus strand of CAZAIZ010000382.1, from coordinate 510 downwards.
TGCCTTGGGCTGGATGACTCATGTAATTGGAGATGGTCTCATTAAATCAGTGGCTCCGGGAATGGATTTGTATCTTTTGGATGGTAAATACACGCCGTCTAATCGGCCGATTCAGGATTTGGTGACTTTTCATGAAATCGGCGTCAAGGAGCTTAAACTTGATTGGCCGAGCTTACTCAGTGATGTGGTCGACTGCCCCATTGAACCTGTGCAGGCGCACTATATGCGCGTTGGTCAGGCTCAAGGCCATTTGGGAAATAAATTCAAGGCGGGCTGGGAGCCACAACGCTTAACCTTGCTGCTGGAGGTTATGGCTGAAAACCGCCGTTACCAGCGTATTCGTAATGGCCGTATCCTCAAGCAACTGGCTTTGAAAAAAACTGAGGCGGGACTTCAATGTGACCAGATTCTAAGTGAACGGGCAAAGGGATTGAAATATCGGGAGATGCTGGAATTAGCCAAGAAAGCCAACTTTCGCCATGCACTTTGGCAGATGGGCGAAGCCATCGC
>CAZAIZ010000381.1:0-2200 GCA_964485275.1 uncultured Pedosphaera sp. | reverse complement strand
CCAAAGGGGTTGGCATGGTGGTATTGGGAACCTTCACCTGGGTTCCCTCAGCAACATGACTCCAGACAACTGTCGGATTAATGCGCATCAGGTAACGGGGGGAGCAGTGGTGTTGTTCGGCCAGCATTTCCAATACATTTTCAAAACCCAGTGATTCTTGATTGGATTTCTCGGTCCAGCTTTTACCCAGAGGGCTTACTTGGGTGAGTTCAATGGCGGTGATAGTCCGAAGTACCAGTGCGGCCTGTTCCAGGCGCAGCTTTGCCTTGGTTGCTGTATCGGCAGTTCCGGTTACCTTGAGTCCATTGTTATGTTGAAAGGCAATCAGGGCTGCTTGGGTTTGCGGTCCGCCATAACCATCAATCGAGCCGGGTGAATAACCGGCACGATCCAAGGCCACCTGGATTTCAAAATCGGTCTTGGGAGCACGCGGGGTGAAATCAACTGAGGCAATATTGAACCCGGGTGCATCACGATTGGCTCCGTTAAGCGGGGTAAGGCCAATGGCTGCAGCAGCGGTGCGATTGGTCCGGACCGGGACACCCCGGCTGGCAATGAAATTATTGGTGGATTGCAGGCCTGAAATCTGTGAGCCGGTTCGGGTTGGTTGGCCGGTGTTGGCTATCGGAACCCTGATTGTATTGGTGCGGTAGATGATCTCGGGAACCTTGACCACTTTCTCTACCTCATGGGTGCCGGGTTTCTTGAGCCAATAGCCCAGCATGCCGGTTGCCGCCATGCACGGCAACGCCCAGATTAAATGATACCACCAGGGTTTCTCCGGTTCAGGGGGAAACATACTATAACAAACCTCCTATGCTCTGGAATAGAGCACATTTTGGAGCTGTGGGCGAGCAGGAAATGTAAGCCGGAGATTGTTATGATTCCGAGGAATCCTGTTCTTCAAGTTGGGCAATTTGACTTCGTAATTCTTCTATCTTGTTTTTATCGGGGAAGGTTTCCTTCAAGGCATCCTCAAGCTCACGCTGCATTTTCGCAAGAGCCTCTGCCTTGTGCATTGCCAATTCGAGTTTTTCGATTTCGGCAGCAACCGCCTGTTCTTTTTGTTTAACCTCCATTTCGTAAATGGTTTTGCTTGCGGCTTCTTGTGATTGCGCGGTAAGGCGGGCTATTTTTTCAATGGCTTTTGCATCCAGAATATTATCTGGATCATGGTACTCCTTGGGTGTTTGCTCCAGATACTGTATAGTTACGTCTTCCAGTAGATATCCGTTTAAATCACAGCCAATTTCCATGATAATCCCTTCCCTGAATTTAGAGCGAATTTTAAGCAGCTCCTCAATATCATTTTGTCCGGCCACAGCTTGCAAGGCATCCGTAAATTTTGTCTCAAAGAGTTCTCTCAATGTCTCAATCTCAGAAGCGCGATCACAGCCTGTACTCACAGCCACCTCCTTAATGTCCTCTTCCTCAGGAGAAACTCGTACATAAAAGGACGCCTCAACATCTACCCGGATATTATCCTTACATCGAACTCCATCATACCCTTTGAGTTCGATTTTTATTTTTTGTGCTGTTAGATCCATTAAATCTATGTGGTGCACTATGGGTAGTCGTAGTATCCAGTCTCTCTTTACCATTAATCCTCCCAATCCAGTTCTTATCCCAGCGGAATCAGAGGGAATTTTTTTGAAACAAATTAAGGCTAGGCTTGCGATAACCAAGCCGATGCAGCAAGCGAGTGATCCAACCAGAGCAATAAATCCGAAAAGGCCAAACATATGGATTCACCTTAATTTATCGTGTTTATTTTGCACACTGTAAATATTGGTTATTTTTATATATCGATATGGAATACCGGGTCGGCACCAATTCCATCGGTTCGTTACTTGGTGTTTTGCGCCAGAACCTTTTTAAGTCAGTACGTCATTAATCACGTGTCCATGCACGTCGGTGAGTCGGCGCTCGAAACCATTGTGGTAGTAGGTGAGGCGCTCGTGGTTGAGGCCCAGAAGGTGCAGGATGGTGGCGTGTAGATCATACACGGTGGCCAAGCCCCGTTCCGCTTTCCAGCCAAATTCATCGGTGGCCCCGTAGGTATAACCGCGCTTTACACCTGCACCGGCCAGCCACGCAGTGAAGCCATCAGGATTGTGGTCACGCCCACTGGCGCCTTTCTGGAAGGTGGGCATGCGGCCAAACTCGGTGCACCATACCACCAGGGTATCCTTCAAAAGAC
>CAZAIZ010000380.1:0-2210 GCA_964485275.1 uncultured Pedosphaera sp. | reverse complement strand
GCGCAAGCCACCAAGCCACGAACTAGATCTTCAACAAAAATGAAGTCTCGACTGGTATTCCCACCGTTATCCAGCGGCAGTGCCTCGCCTTGCAGAGCTTTCCAGATGAAAGTGGGTATAACATTGCGCCACACCGTGTGGGGGGTTCCACGCCAGCGACCCGCCCCCAAAATCTCCCGAGGACCATAAACGTTCTGAAAACGCGCCTTTACAAACGGTAGACCGTAGCGCTGAAAGTAGTAGTTGCCGTACATCTCGCCAATGAGCTTTGAAATAGAATAGGGGCTGTCGTGAAATAAGGAGACCGGGGCGTCTTCCGGCGTGGCTGTAGCTTCATCGTAAGTCTTCTCAGCCACGGCACAACCAGCGGCGGCATAGACGACCTTCTTCAGCTTCTTGAAATCCTTGAGTGCATCGAAGAGCTTCAGGCTTGTCAGGGTATTGTTGTGGTGATCGGCAAGCGGATCGGCAATGGAGGACTGGTTGCCATGGTAACAAGAAAGGTGAAAGACATAATCCAGATTTTCAGGCAAAGAACGGAGAATGGCGTCATCCGTTATAGAACCTTGGATGAAACGAATCTTTGGCGATTCGGGCACGTTGCTGGCTTCAGATGAAAGCAGATTATCAACAATCCACAACTCACTTAATGGCTCGGTTTCCAACAAACGGTAACACAGGTTGCTTCCTACGAACCCAGCACCGCCAACAACAAGCATTTTTTTCTTGTTCAACAGGGTGATTATAACAGTGATTACACTTGTGGATAAGCGAAGGTGTTAGGCATAACATAAAGTTTACGTCCTTCGACCATGAAATAAGCCGGCTCATGCGGAGGAAACCAAAACGCACGAGCTATACGATCCACATCCTCAACCGCGGCATCTGCGGAGATTATCTTAAGTGCTTGAATATCTTTTTTGCTATAGTACCTGCCTCCATCTGGTATTGGCTTTCCCGGCATTGCGGGAACCAAACGGTGACAGTTTGCAAGGAGGCAATCAAAAAGGCCGACACAAGACTCGATCGAACGTTTCCACAGACTGTACGCCGTATCGTCATGGTAAATATCCATTACTTTTGTCATGAGTTCGTTGCCGCGATCAACTTCCTTTACGATCCAGTGTAATGTGGACGTATGCACCTTTTCACCATTGATAATCTCATGGCTAAGTGAGTTATGCCCCCTATAATCCGGAAGTTTTGCATTATGTAGATTAATCACCCGGTTTCCGGTCATCTGTATGACTGTTTCAGAGAGTATCCATGGATACTGTACCGAAACAATAAAATCCGGGAAGGTTGATTTGATTAATTGTCTCAGCGCAGGCTCATTGCGGTCTCTTTCGCTTAGTTCAAGCTCGGCAACATCAATCCCTGAATGACTGTTCCTTTCTCGCACATTAGCCAACAAATCCAAAGGAGCAACAAGTCCAACAAGGGTATGCTCGTTAGTGAATTTCTGGCGATAAAGATCCAGACACCTGTTGGCAATGGAACCCGCACCCAAAAAAACAAACCTCATTGCAAGTAACCTGCTAAGCTGTCTTGAATAATGGGGACCACAATATCGGTGTATAAGCCATGGCCCTGCAAGCTGAGATGAATCTCGTCTGGCAAAAGCAAATCTGACAGACTCAAGTCGAGTTGCGCCGCCAAGTGCTTTTGCCAGGCGCTTTCGATGTCAACTAAAACAACGGGTAGGTTTCGATCAATCAACTCACCATGTGTCGCCCGTATTACTTCGTTGTATTCGGCATTACTCCTAGCGTAGCTCATTGATGGAAAATGCGAAAAACTGCCTTTCAATGACGGATGATTCGTATTCAAGAAAACCAACTTCGTCCCGGTTGCCACCGCACGGTCGACCATCTCTTCGAGATTGGCTGAGAACGCCCGCTTACTTACCCGTGGCACCCCGTGATCGGTTTCCCAGTAATTACAGTCGTTCATGCCAAACTGGATCATTAAAAAATCAGGGTGATGAGAGGTAATGTCGTAAGGCATGCGCTCAAGTGCCTGCCGGGTGGTATTCCCATTAATGCTCATATTTTGAAGCATCACGGACACGCTCTGTCTAGGCCGTGCGTTGAGCGCCTCATGGAGATGCCGCCCCCATGTGAGGCTCGAGCTGACGAACTGGCCAAAGCAGATCGAATCGCCGAAGAGATAGAAGGATATCTGTTGTGTTTGAATGTTTGTTTTATTTA
>CAZAIZ010000379.1:0-2218 GCA_964485275.1 uncultured Pedosphaera sp. | reverse complement strand
TCGGTTACAAGAGGAACTTTGTGATCTATAGCGAGAGCGAACAATTGGGGGTCGTGAAAAAAATTCTCAGTGCAATCGCAGGCAAGGATGTGAAGACTGATCCCCGTGAGCTTCACGGCCTGTTGAGTCGAATAAAGAATGCGGGATCCAGTGGGGATGGGAAGTTTTTTGGGAGCGAAGAAGCCGTCGCTATGGCTGATCATATACGAGGGCGTTATGATACAGCGCTCAAGGCGGCTAATGCGGTGGACTTTGACGATCTATTGGTCTTGACCCTCAGGTTGTTCAAGGAAAATCCCGCAGTTTTGGAGGAATGCCGTGCGCGCTATCAGTACGTTACGGTGGATGAGTATCAGGATACCAATGCTGCACAGTACGAATTAATGTATCTACTGGCCAAGGAACACCGCAACGTCTGCGTGGTGGGTGATGATGACCAGAGTATCTACGGATGGCGGGGTGCGGAGATTTCCAACATCCTTGACATGGAAAAGGATTTTCCAGAGATGGAAGTCATCAGGTTGGAGCAGAATTATCGGTCAACAGCCGTGATCCTTGATGCGGCAAATGCGGTGATTAAGAACAATCCAAGACGCCGTCCCAAGAAGCTATGGTCGGCAAAAGGGAGGGGGGACTTTATAGGAGTGCAACCTTTTGAAGATGAGGAAAAGGAGGCCGAAGCGATAGTGGGTGAGATTGAATTCAACCGCGTGACCAAGCGCATTTCCTGGAAGGATCACGCCATACTGTTTCGCACCAACATTCAGGCGCGGCCTCTGGAGACGGCTCTTCGCAAGGCAGAAGTGCGCTATGTTCTGATTGGCGGTCAGAGTTTTTTTGACCGGCGAGAGATTCGGGATTTCCTTGCGTTTATGAAGGTTATGGTCAATCCCAATGATGATGCAAGTCTGTTGCGCATTGCGAACGTGCCTGCTCGTGGTTTGAGTGATGTGACAATGGAGCGATTGCTCAACGCGAGCCAGGAACGATCCTGTTCGGTTTGGCAGGCGATGAATAATGATCTGGTCATCCATGAGTTTCAGCCGCGCACAAGGAAGTCTATTGAGGCTTTCGTGGAGCTTGTGGAAAGCTTTCGCAGGCCATTGAAGGATGAAAGCTTGTCTCTGGCTGCCTGGGCTGATGGTTTAATGGAGACGATCCATTACGAGACTGAATTGAAGAAAGGAGAAAAGAATCCGGAAATCGCCGAGAACCGTATGAGAAACTTGCTCGAACTGATTCATACCATGGATGACAGAGGTGAGTTATTGCTGCCGGCCAATCGGCTGGTGAAGTTTCTTGATGACATTACACTGGATTCCGAGCGTGAGGAGGAAAAGGAGGAAAAAAGTGATGCGGTAACACTCATCACTACACACAGCTGTAAAGGACTGGAATACCCCCATGTGTTTCTGGTTGGAGTGGAGGAAGGCCTGCTGCCTCATTCGCGTTCTGCGGTCGAGGACACATTGGATGAGGAGCGCCGGTTGTTTTACGTGGCCATAACCCGGGCCATGCAGACATTGACGATTACCTACTGCTTAAATAGGCACAAATACGGACAGCTCATTCCATGTCAGGCCTCCAGTTTTCTCAAGGAGATACCTGAGGAACTATGTGAGGACATGATCGATAGCGAGCCAGTTGGGGTGGATGAAGGTAAGGGCATGTTCGATGCCATGCGGGCGATGCTGGAATAAAAAAAGCCGGCGTTAACGCCGGCTGGTCTAAAGCTTGATGGGGTTATTATCGAAGGTCGTAAGCCAATAACAGCCCCTGGTCGCGTATGTAGAGGGTTCCATCACAAACCACCGGGTGAGCCCAGGCCTTTTTTCGGGTGCGCTCAGGTTGCTCAAAACGGCTGATTTCCTTGTACTCCTTGGGGTTCAGTTCAACCATTGAAATTGTACCCTTGCTTTCGGCGCGCAGGATGATCTTGTCTCCAACCACTACAATTGCTCCCTTCCCGGCACTCCGTTCCTTCCACATTTCTTTTCCGGTTTTCAGGTTTAGGCAGACCAGAACGCTTCCGCTGGCTCCGTAAACATAATCGCCGCGCGGAGCTTTATCATCCGGGTTTTTATCATCTGGATCGGGGCCTGAGTGAAACACGCGTATGCATCCACCGTGGTGGTTGGCGATTGATTTATTTGCGTAGGTTTTCTTGACCTTGAAGTTGCCACCGGTGCCACTCACCTCGAATCCGCTGCAACCTACA
>CAZAIZ010000378.1:0-2232 GCA_964485275.1 uncultured Pedosphaera sp. | reverse complement strand
GTGCTGATGACCGGTAAACATAGTGGTCACACTTCAGTACGGGTCAATGGAGGAGGCACGCCTTTGCGTGCCGAGGAGGAAACCATTGCCACTATGCTCAAGGCTTCCGGCTATGCCACCGGCGGTTTTGGTAAATGGGGTTGTGGTGGGCGCGGGTCCACAGGGGTTCCAGAGAAACATGGCTTTGATGTGTTTCTGGGTTACTACGATCAGGTGCATGCCCACAGTTATTACCCGCCTTATATTATTCGTAACAGTGAAGAGGTGCCACTCAAGGGAAACGTGGGTGGCAGTACAGGGACAAACTACTCACATTACGTCATCTTTAATGAAGGTATTAAATTTATTCGGGAAAACAAGGACCGGCCTTTTTTCTGTTATCTGCCAATCACCCCTCCCCACGGTATCTTTGATATTCCTGACAGCGACCCGGCCTGGGCGATCTACAAGGATAGGGAAGAATGGCCCGAACAGGCCCGACGTTATGCAGCCATGGTGGGTATGATCGACCGACAGGTGGGTCAGGTGTTGGATTTACTCAAGGAACTCAAACTCGATGAAAATACCATTGTCTTCTTCTGCGGTGATAATGGTGGCAATAATTACTTTAAGACTCCGGACCATCCACGCGGCATTCACAGCGCCAATAAGAATCCGGCGACGGGTGTGGAATTCCGCGGAGGTAAAGGCAATCTTTATGAGGGGGGGCTGCGTATCCCGATGGCCATCCGGTGGCCCGGTAAGATCAAGCCTGGCCGCGTGAGTGACCATTTGTGGTATTTCCCCGATGTGATGCCGACTTTGGCAGAGATCACAGGGGCAAAGGCCGAAGAGGATACCGATGGTATTTCCATTGTGCCTGAACTCATCGGGGCCAAGGCGGCAGGTCGGAAACAGGAAAAGCATAAGTATCTCTATTGGGAACTCGGGCAGCACACTGCGGTAAGGATGGGGGACTGGAAAGCGGTTCGTCCGGGAGGTAAATCCAACTGGCAGCTATTCAACCTGAAGAAAGACATCAGTGAAGCCCATGATGTGGCTGCGGAGAATCCCAAGATAATGAGTCAGATTAAAGCCATTGCCGAGGAGGCCCATGAACCGGCTGTGGAAGGAACCTTTGCCGATACCATTAATCACGAGAAGGACCGCGCGGCAAAATGGGGAGGCACAAGGCCGCCTCAGCGCGGGAGTAAATTCAAATGGCACGCCAAGGGCTTGATCATTAATAAGGACCTCAAGGTGGTTAGTTTCAGTAGTGAGAACGCGAGCAACCGAAAGTTTGCTGCCAATGTCATTGATGGAAATCCCGGGACTATTTGGCATACGCAATTTACGCCCGCCATTAAGAAGCACCCGCATGAGCTGGTGATAGATTTAGGCAAGGAAAGCACCATTCGCGGCTTCCGGTATATGGCGCGTCAGGATAACGGCTGGAACGGGGCTTTGAAGGACGTCGAGTTTTCAGTGAGTGATGACCCTGAAGAGTTCGGCAAGCCAATCCTCAAGGCTGCTTTGCGCAAAACACGTTCAGTACAGGATATTAAATGTAAGCCCATCAAGGGCCGTTACGTCCGCTTGCGGGCATTGTCAGAAGTCAATAATGGGCCCTGGGCTTCTGTGGCGGAATTCGGCGTGCTGGGAAAATGATCTAGAGAGCCTCGACTCCCGTCAGTTTGCCGGTAGGATCGGTGGTAATCTTGCAAAGGGGAGTAGTTTGGCCGGGAGTCAGTTCGTGGTGTATTCCCATGAACTTGGCGGGGCGAACGGAAAATCCATCCCAAACTTCCTGCCACGGTTTACCAAGCATTTCTGCCACACGTTGGACCCCCTGAAAGGGTCGTAAGGCCGAGCCAGCAAGGTTGGTTTTGCCCGGTTGACGAACAATTTGATCCTCGCCCACTTCAATATCCAGCCGCCCCACGGTGTAGAGTCCGGGGGGTGCGCCCGCAGCAGACATGGCGTCAGTCGTATAATAGATATTTTCAGCACCCAACACGCGGTGAAATATCCGGAAAGGCATTGGTCGGACATGGATTTGGTCAGGAATCAGGCCACAAGTGAGGTCGCCTGAGTCCAGTACGCGCCACAGGAAATTATCATGCCGGTCCAGTTCCTGAGGACAGGCATTGGCTAAATGAGTGAAGCCGGTTGCTCCCGCATTCTTGGCTTCGGTCAAATTTTGAGGGCTGGGGTTGCAATGTCCCAGGCTTACCCGCATGCCAAGTTCTGCGG
>CAZAIZ010000377.1:0-2240 GCA_964485275.1 uncultured Pedosphaera sp. | reverse complement strand
ACACCTACTACGTCAAGGTCGATACCGAGGTCCCTGAACCACAACGTCGCCGTCGCTATGCCAAGAATGGCAATGGCCAATAAAAAAGGCGGCCAAAAGGCCGCCTTGGTGAATCATTCGGAACTTACTTTTTCTTCTTCCCTCCCGCACTTTCCTCAATGGCAACCGGCTTATAGCCACCAATGGAACGGAAGTAGACCATCATGAGCAGGTAAATCACGGCCATAATCGCTGGAATGTACGAGTCAGCCACCAGCGTCTTGCGATCGCCTTGAATACTTGCACTATGAGCCATACGTTCTTCGGGTGTTAATGCCGCCAGCGCCGCCTTCTGGTTTGGATTACCCTCTGCCTTGAAAACTCCAGCCTCATCAAGATTTTTCTTCACAGTTCCCAAGGACTTGACATCCTTTTCAGCACTTTTCAGTTCCTTTTCTGCTTTCTTCAAGTCCCTGCCGTGTTTTGCCAAGGCTTCCTTGTTTGCTTTGCGGGCAGTCTGGTTGGCACTAAAACCATCATCCCATGGCTTGATCTCCGCCTGTTTCTCGCCCAACTCCTTGGCTTTTGAGGCCAACGATTCACCTGTTTTTTCCAATTTTTTCACTGCATCTTCTTTATCCTTTTTGTTCTTCTCCAGCCTTTTCTCCTCCGCTTTATATCCGCCCTTGGGAAGAATCTTTCTGGCCGTGTCCAATGTTCCTTGGATATCCCCTAACTTCTTGGCGTCCAGACCATTCACCTCATTAAAGAAAAGAAATTTCGATGAATTTTCATTCTTATACTCGGCATATATTTCCTTGCTCTCAGATTGCAGTGCCTCTGCAGCAAAACGGTCCTTCGCATAACCTAAACCCGGCGAACCTATCAGTCCTGCGGACAACATGCCAATACCACCCATAATGCTGATGGCGATTGCGCCCGTGCGGGGATAGCGATCAGAGGCCACGGCTAGCATAGTTGGCCAAAAGAACGTTTTGCCGATACCGTAAATAGCTAAGGCGACAAATGCCCCGGCAAAGGTTTCGATGCCACTCGCAAGATTCAGCCCCAGGCAAGCAAGCACCGCACAGACAAAAAGAATACCCACTGGCGAAAGACCAAGCTTATCTTCAATCCAACTTGCACAAAATCTTAGCCCGAACATCATCATTGAGGTGAACACAAAAAGGATCTTACCCTGCTCTGAAGTCAGAATGTTTCCTGTTATATTCTGAATCCAGCCATCCGTGCCCAATTCCACAGCACCAACAAGCGCGTGGGCGATGAACAGCATGAACAAGAGGAAGGCTCCCACTGCCCATTTAAAGGTCGCGCCCAATCCCACCAGCAATGCACCAGCAATGATTACCGCGCCAAGTGTCGGCAGCGAGAATGCCGTCTGGACATAGACCCCAATCAGCGTGCAAACCGCCAGGGATCCCAACGCCTGCGTTGGCACTTCGGTTTGCTGGCGTGTGAGCATGCCAGCAATGACCACCAGGATGATTCCCAGTGCCCATGAGCTTGCCATGTCGATGCCGAGGTTGCTGTTAAAAAACAATACCAGCAAATAAGCCACCACCAATCCCCCTAGCACACCAACATCCTTGAACATCTCGCCCATCCCTAGCCCCTTCTCGGAAGCCTCGGATTTCGGGAAGCTCTGGCCTAAGAACATCCAGCCATAAATTACTGTAGGGATCAGATACAAAACTAGCTGCGCTTGCCAACTCCAATCAAACTTGTCCTCCAACACCCAGCCGCAGAGACCACCCAAGACTAATCCGGCAGGCCAACTTGCGTGCAGAATATTCAGATAGTGCGTTCGTTTTTCAGGGAAGAGCGTAGCCACAAGGGGATTGGCCACAGCTTCCAATACGCCGTTTGCAGTGGCAAAAATGAACATCCCCCAGAAAAGAAGTTGGTACATAATTGCCGCATTGATCTCCAAGGTCGGAAAAAATACAGGCAAAACGAATTCACCAAAGGTCACAACAGCCGATAGCACATGCAAGGTAAACGCCGCTATGACCAGTTTGCCGTAACCCACCTTGTCCGCCACAAAACCACCGATGATGATCCCAAAGCAGAAGCCCGTGAAGCCTGCACCACCGATGGCCCCCAGCTCTGCACCGGAAAAACCATATTCGGTCCCCCAGTTGTTAAAAATACCACCACGAATGGCAAAGCCCACACCGGCCGCCAGGATGGCCATAAAACCGGCCCACAATAAACGCATACGATTAGTTTCACTCATGATA
>CAZAIZ010000376.1:0-2258 GCA_964485275.1 uncultured Pedosphaera sp. | reverse complement strand
TTGAGCTGCATTAATAGCCAACTGTATCTTGGGGTAGTCACCAGGTACCAACAGGCTTTTGGCAAATGCTGAAGTAAAGCACCAACCCAAGCCACAGAATAAGATTAGCCGGGCTTTCAAAGGGCAAGTCTTTCCATAACCGAGGTTGGCAGGGTGCCGCTCTTTGGAAAACCTCCACCCTGTTTCTTCCAGGGATTACTCTTGGGACTGATCCGGTACTCAAGACGTTTACTCGCAGCATCAGCCGCCCGCTTGAGATTACCATCAACAATCGAATCACGCACCGATTCCAAAAGTACTTTTCGTTTCAAGGCAGTTTCCTCATCAGCATTATACGAGAGGCTATTCAGAGCGGTATATTGCGGCGACCGGTAATAAGGGCTGTTTTTTGAGGAATCCAGCGGCTTGCGCATGATTTCAAGGAACAACTGATCTGCCTGTGGATGCTGGCCAGTATATCGCATGATGTAGGTAATGATCGACTGGCGTTCATATTCGTTATTGAGTCGTTCATCTTCGGCGGCCAAGGCCAGAAGCGGCACGGCATCAGCCTTGAGAACAGAGTTAAGGTAGTTGAGGGCATAGCGATCGAGCTTTCCGGTGGGGCCAATCAGGAGGCTCTGGGCATTTTGGGAAAAATCGATATCACGATGACGCGTGAGTATGGAATAAAGATGAGATTTATGTTGATAATCATTTAACGACTCATTAGCTGGATTCATCAACAGGTTCTTTGCAACTTTAAGAACAAGCTCTGCGTATCGGTCCGGGGCAATTTTCTGGAGCAGGGAATCAAGAAAAGCAACCTCCCCTCCCTTCTGTGACATACCCAGTGTATCAACCAGCAACAGCTCAGCTTCTTGCCCGCCAATATCAGCTGCCACTTGAAACAGTCCTGACCGAAGACTGGGCGGGACAAGGTATCCGCTACTGGGATTCCCATAGGAACTGGCGTAGTAGGTATAACCTCTGGAGACCCCGTTCAAGTACACGACCCTGGCATTACCTGAGTTTTCGTTCTGTTGATTTCCCGAAAGGCCCAATGCCTTACGAGTCGCTGCATCAAGTGCTCCAGTCGCAGATAATTTATTTTGCTTTTGAAATTGCATTAGAGCAGCCCTTGTTTTGGCTGCAAAATTACCATCCACCAAAAGGGCCGGGGCAGGCTTCAGGCGAGCATTCAAGGCCCGTTGCAAATCTCTGGTTGAGTTGGAAGCCGCACTCGTATAACGAGAGTAGTTGTAAGATACATCTTCTCCACTGGAAATATAATCACGCAGGACCGGAATTGATTTGGGTCCAAGATTGGTCAGAGTCTCAAGGTGAAAAATCACTTCGCGCAAATTCGAATTGCGGTCGCGATTATCAATCTTAATGGCCACAAGCTTCTTTAGTACTTTTTCCGGCTTGATCTCGAAAGAATTGGTAACAACCGTTTCCACAACCTCCACGCGGTCTACTTCCCGCTTGGCTTGCTTTAGATCCTTGTGCAGTTTTCCAGCCATTGCAGCAATTTCACTTTCCCGTGAGCGCTCCAATTCGCGAAGGCGAGAGGCGTGATGTATACTGGTGAATACATAACTAACGGCCACCCCACATAGAACCGAGGCAACAATGACAAAATAATTTTTCATCGAATATAACTAACTGGTTTGGACGCGTATATGGCCATAATTCTTCACCAGAATCATCCAATTAATGTACTTATAATGACTAATATTACCTGTAAACAACCCAATATAACGAACATCTGATTCCTCAGGCAAAATCGTAGGGTTAGTTTTTACCCTTCTTATCGGACTAGAGAGTATTACTCCTCCAATACGCTAAAGTCATTACCAGCAACCCAAATAAGTTTAGTATAGGATAACCGAAAACCCAAAGACCACCCACTCACTTCGAGCAAAAGATTTTGCTCTGCACGACCAGATGAACGAGCTCCTTCAGTCGGTTTTCCCTTTTGGCCAGCTGGGCGACCAGACGATCGACTTCCCCGCGGTCGGTTGCCTCCAGCTTTCGCCCGGTAGCGTAAGTAAGCATTTTACCGGTCAGGTTACGAACAATGAGTGGTTTGCGAGCCTTGAGCATTTGTTTGAATTCAACGATATCCTTAACCTTGTCGCCATTGGCCATCACCGCAGAAGCGTCAATGGGATTACGGTCACCGCGGTATTTGTCACGCCAGCGGCCCACCACGTCAAAATTCTCGAAGGCAAACCCCATCGGGTCAATTTTCACGTGGCAACTGGCACAGGCTT
>CAZAIZ010000375.1:0-2258 GCA_964485275.1 uncultured Pedosphaera sp. | reverse complement strand
ATGTCCGAGGGCGCCACCCAGTCGACGCCCGCCTCGGCCTGTTTCACCGCCATCTGGGCGAGAATTTCCACCGTGGCGTCATTATCCACGTCGGTGCCATCGCTATTGAGGACACCGTCATGCCCGTGGCTCGTATAAGGGTCCAGCGCAACATCGGTAATGACAATTAGTTCAGGGATCGCATCCTTTACCGCGCGCACCGCCCTCAGCACGAGGCAGTCAGCATTTAGCGCCTCGCTGCCCCTTTCATCCTTCCGCTCCGGCGGCGTCACCGGGAAAAGCGCCACTGCCCTGATGCCGACTGTATGCGCCACACGACATTCATCCACCAACTCGGCGATGGAATGTCGTTTTATGCCAGGCATCGACAACACATCTTCTGCACTCTCACCTTCCTTCACAAAGACCGGATATATGAAATCATCCACCATTACGTGTGTTTCCTGCATCAAGGCCCTTAGGGCCGTATTTTGGCGTAATCGGCGCGGTCGACGCGAAAAAGGTGAAAACCCCTGATCCATGAGAGGGGCGCATTAGATACAAAAACCCTGAAAATTCAAGTCAATTCACTTGCGATTCACTGTTTTAGTGACTAGGTTTTTCTGACAGAAATGGGTAATCAGGTCGGTATTATGGGTAAAGTTAAATGGAAAAAACAATGAACTTTGCAAACAAAAAGACATCTTTTGGCAGAAATGCATTCACACTGATCGAATTACTCGTGGTTATTGCGATTATCGGCATTCTAGCCAGTATGCTGCTGCCCTCCCTTGCCGGAGCCCTGCGCAAGGCAAAGCGGATCAAGTGCGTTGGCAATCTCAAGCAGATTGGCGCAGGAATGATCATGTTCGCCCAGGACAATGACGATCGACTCCCCTGGCAACTCACCCCCAGTGGCCAAGCAGAACATTTTGCCGCACATTATGCAGTCGATCCAGGATCCGTATTTGGATGCCGAGGCTTAAAACGAGAAATCGTGACAGCAAAAATTTTATGGTCCCCTTGTGATGCCGAACGGCAGGCAGCACAGGAATATGCTATCTTGGATTGGGATAAGTATAAGACTCGCGATGGTCGCCCCATCCCCAATAAAGCCATTAGTTATGTCTTCTGCGAAGGAGGCGACACCGGCAGACCGATGTCAGTACTCGCGTTAACAAGAAATCTCTCCTCTGCTGACCTAGTTGATGCCCGCTGGGTGGGAGCCGATGAGCGCGTTGATAAGCAGGGTAATCCTCCGAAAAATGCCATGACCGGCCTCTTTGAAAGCCAAGGTCAAATGGCATTGGCTGATGGAAGTGCTAAACTCTCCCAGGACAGCGATTTGAGTAGTGCTGGAATGGTTGTTAAACCTCACATTCAATCCCGTGGTGGAGTTACCCTTGGGAATGCGAGTACCAGTATTCTGACCGGCGAAGGCGGTAAAATTCAGACCAAACGGGTGCTGAGTGGGCTAAATGCAACGCTCGCTACTGCGAGTCAGCAGAATAAAGTTGTGTACCTTTTATTCACTGGTTCGGACTGGTGCCCTCCCTGTATAAGTCTCGAGTTGAAAGTCCTACAAAGTCCGCAATGGCAAAACCTGACCCAAACCAGCATCCTTACTCATACCTGTGATTTTCCGGTAAAAAAACAGCTTTCACCACAAACCGAGCAGGAAAACAACCGGCTGGCCAAAAGCTTTAATGTCACCTCCTACCCCACCCAGATCATACTGAGCCCTAAGGGGAAAGTACTGGATCGCAGGCAAGGCTATAGTCCCGGACCCGTTACCCCCTACGTCAACTGGGTTAGTTCTTTTATCATCCCAAATCAGGGGCAACCGCAAAACTAGTTGCGGTATTTACATTTCTTTGCCAGATCGGTTAGCGTATTACGACCGTGCAGAACGAATCCATCCCTAAACGGTTGATAGCCTTCGCCGTGGTCGGCCTGCTGCTAGTGGGGTTAACCCTACGACTCTGGCTCACCCCCAAGGAACAACAACTGACTTTTGCCGCAGGACAAACGGGCGGATTATATTATGAACTGGCTCAAGTACTCGCAAAAGAAATCGAAGGTGCTCACCCTCGGATTAAAATAAACGTCATTGAAACCAAAGGGAGTCTGAACAATGTTGAACTGCTTCAAAAAGAAAAGGCGCACATTGCATTACTCCAAAACGACACCCAAGCTGGTGCTCAAATTCGCAGTATCACCGCCATTCACTCAGAGCTATTGCATTTCCTTTTTCATCGTGAGGCAGGAATCAAATCACT
>CAZAIZ010000374.1:0-2271 GCA_964485275.1 uncultured Pedosphaera sp. | reverse complement strand
TCATCAACCATTACATGGGTAACGCAAAGATCCTGTGCGAGGCGTCACGCTCAGCGGGCCTTGAAGTATTTGGCGGCACCAACGCCCCGTATATCTGGGTAAAAACGCCCAATGGCGCACCCAGCTGGGATATTTTTGACAAGGTGCTCAATGAAGCCTCGGTGGTTATTACTCCAGGTGCCGGATTTGGAGCCGCCGGTGAAGGTTACTTCCGGATCAGTGCCTTTAACAGTCGCTCCAACGCCGAAGAGGTTGCCCAGCGCCTAGGTGAACTCAACTGGTAGCTAGGGGACAATAATCTTCGAAGAAAGTCTGAAACAGGCTATGCGGTCAGCCATTCGAAGGTAAAGCTTTCCTCTGTTTACCACCGGTGAAGGACACCACATCGCTTTTACGCGGGTCCTTGCCGACTCCTGATGAGCTTTTGGCGACGCCTCCAGCATCACCAACTCGCTACCCTTTTTTTCCATCACGATAAACTTGCCATCAGCAATCAAAGGAGAGGAAATGGTGCTCTGACGAATCTCCCGCCACTTAACCTTGCCAGAAGCCAGTTCCACACACATATGATTTTCGCCTCCAGCAAAATATACGTGCGACTTGTAGATCACCGGGGAGGACTGGGTCCGGCGCGCATCCAAGGCATGATTCCAAATCCGCTTTGCCCCATTATTGGACAGCTTATAACCCGCCAGACCGATCTTTGGGTTCTTTGAATACGCAACCAACCAGTCACCGGACACCACAGGGGTTGATTCTCCTCCTCCTTCAGTTTCCCAAAGAATTCGACCGCTTGAAGGATCCAGGCACGCTATGCTACTGCGACCACTCACAATGAGGCGCTTCTTTCCATTGTCATCCCAAACCACCGACGACGAGTTGCTCGCAGAAAATTTATCTGCGCGCCACAGTTCCTTCCCGATATCAGCGTCCAGGGCGAGTAAACGCCCGGCCATGATTATGGCTTTGGCATCTGTTACCAAAAATGAAGAGGCAGTGCCTTTACCAGGTAATTCCGATGACCAAATTAACTTGCCGGTGACAGCATCCACGCAATAGGCATGGGTACTCCCTGCGGCATAAACTTTTCCATTGACCACACAGGGCGTGCTCGATGCCTTCCGACCAGCGGGCTTGCACGGTGCTTCAGTGCGCCAAATGGTTCTGCCGCTGGTTCCATCAATGCAAATCACCACGTCTTTGGCCGCCCGCACAGAGGCCGGAATCACCTTGATAATTTGACTGGCGGCAAACTCCTCAAACCCTTCTGCCTCGATCCATTTCCTCAAGGCCGCTTCATTCTCAAATATTGTCCCGGATTTTTTTGACACCTTCTTCAGGTCCCAGTAAGCAATAGCTGACTTACCCTTTTTGAAACGACTCCCAATCCAGCTGCCAATACTGGCCTGCTGCTTCTTGTCCAGATTCTCCTTGAGCCATTTTTCTATCCAATCATCGAGCTTGGAACCCCGAAACCGGGGGTTCAGTTCCAGTCGCGCCTTTTCCATTTTTTCCGCCAATGCGTCATCCAGATTCCGGTAACCCAGTTTACGGACAATCAACTCATTGATTTCCCGTTTTTCTGAAGGAACATCAAAGTGCCACACGACACCCATATAGATTCGGTTGTTTGAAACCACCAGACTGCCGTGCCCTCCATCATCGTTACTGGGAATCATCTCACTTTGCCAGAGCTGCTGCGGCCCATCAGCAGGCAACTGAGTTAACAGGGCAACATTGTCCCTAACCACACCATTACGATCAGCCCCACGCCATTGATTCCAGTCGGCTGCACTCAGGGTGACAGTCATCATTATAAAAATTCCTACGGCTTGTTTCACGGGGAAATGGACTAACTGAAGTAGGGCTTCGATTCAATTGCAAAACAATTGGCGTTTGATTTTTGGCCGGCTCCCACTAGCATTTTTGCCGTGGACCCATTCCTGCTGCTTTTGATCGGATTAGCCACTGTGCTGGGCGGCATTCTCCTTCTTCGATTACACCCATTCCTGGCGCTCTTTACAGCAGCACTCCTCATTTCAGCCATTACGCCCAATCAACAGGTCACCAAAGCTCTCACAGCCAAGTATGCCAATGAACAAATCAAAAACAGGGAAAGCAAAGGAGAAAAACTTGATGAGACTGAACGCAAAAAAATCCATCACAACCAACAGGTCAAGGCAGAGAGTTACACCAAGAAAACCCCCATTAAACGCATCACGACTGAATTCGGGGTTACCTGCGGTAAAATCGGCATTGTCATTGCCCTAG
>CAZAIZ010000373.1:0-2278 GCA_964485275.1 uncultured Pedosphaera sp. | reverse complement strand
CGGTGCAGCTCATTAAGGATGGCAAGGCTTATGTTTGTGATCTTCAGCCTGAAGATTGGGAGGATTATCGGGGAGTGCCTGAAAAGCCCGGCAAGGAAAGCCCCGGCCGCAGTCGCACCCCTGAGGAAAATCTTGAACTCTTCGAGCGGATGCGCGCCGGTGAATTTGCCGACGGGCAAAAGACGTTGCGCGCCAAAATTGACATGACTTCGCCAAATCTGCATATGCGTGACCCGGTCATTTATCGTATCCGCCATGAGGAGCATCATCACGCCGGAAATAAATGGTGCATTTATCCGATGTATGATTTCACCCATTGTTTAAGTGATTCCATTGAGGGTGTTTCCCACTCCATATGTACGCTTGAATTTGAGGTTCACCGGCCCCTTTACGACTGGGTGCTCGATAATTTGCCTGTACCTCAGCCGCGGCCCTATCAACATGAGTTTTCAAGGCTTAACCCAACCTATATGGTGATGAGTAAACGCAAGCTGCTGCAGCTTGTTGAAGAAGGGCATGTATCTGGCTGGGATGATCCGCGTATGCCAACAATTGCGGGCTATCGACGGCGGGGCTTTACTGCCTCTTCGATACGTAATTTTTGTCAGGGAGTCGGGGTTACAAAATATAAGGGGGTTACTGACGTTGGTCTGCTTGAGAATTCAATTCGCGATGAATTGAACAAGACGGCTGCTCGCCGTTGCGCTGTGCTGGATCCCCTTGAAGTGATTCTCGATAATTACCCTGAGGCTCAAAACGAGGTATTGGAGGCAGTCAATAATCCAGAGGAGGAAAACGCGGGGGTGCGGGAGGTTCCGTTCAGTAAACGCCTCTACATAGAGCGGGCCGATTTCATGGAGGATCCGCCCAAAAAATTCTTTCGGTTGGCCCCTGGTCGGGAAGTGCGCTTGCGTTATGCCTTTTTTATAACGTGCCAATCGGTGGAAAAGGACGAAGAGGGGAATATAGTTCGCCTTCACTGTACGTATGATCCTGAGACACGCGGGGGGGATTCGCCTGACGGACGCAAGGTTAAAGGGACAATTCATTGGGTTAGTGCTGACCATGCGGTTGATTCTGAGGTGCGCCTATATGATCGCCTTTTCACCAAAGAGAATCCGGAAGCAGAGGGTGATTTTCTTGATTGTATTAATCCGTTTTCGTTGAAAGTCATTACTGCCAAAGCTGAGCCCTCGATTAAAGATGTTGCAGTAGGTCAACGCGTTCAGTTCGAGCGTCTCGGCTACTTTACGCCTGATGAAGTAGATACTTCAGTAGGCAAGCCTGTATTTAATCGGATTGTTGGCTTGCGGGATAGCTGGGCAAAAATCGCCAAGAAATAGAACCTACAACAAGTTTGCTCGGAGGTTTTTGTAGGGCAACTGTCTCAAGTCGCTGCTACAGGCGCCGGAGGTATTCACGGTGAAACTGCGGGCTGTTATTGGATCATATGCTGCACGGTGTGCGATTGCTGCTTTTACAACAATAACGTTTAAAGTTTCTGGATCAATTCCCTGGCTTCGCCATTGGCCAAGATCAAACGGTGCTGTTTTGTTTGTGGTAAGCAGAATGTTGATATTTTTGTGGCGTACTACTGCACAGGGGCCCATGTCAAACTGGTCACCATATATCGAGGCAAGGTGGCTCGTTTTGTTTTCCAGTTCGAACTGGCCGTTGCTGCGGGATAAGAATTCCACTTCGAGTTCCAGAGGGCCGGGGTCAAGTTGGCTTCCTTTGCCCCCAAGCCGAAGAGTCAGTGCCTCTCCTTTCTCGCAATTGGCGAGCGTTTGTACGGCTTCAGGATCATTAATGCAGATCGCTGAGTTTTCGATATGATGTGTCACTAATGCGCGCAGGCATTCAGTGCTATCGCCCGGCGCCCCGCCGCCAATATTGTCGCTGGGTTCAGCTAAAACTGTAAGGCCATCGACGGGCTCCTTCAGCGAGGGGATTATGCTTTCTATATCAAACTCTGTAGCAACTCCCGTGGCCTTTGGAGAACGAGCGAGGGCTTCCAGTTTTTCAAAGATTGGAGCTGCGTCCTTGGTTCCTATCACTTGTAGGCTTACGCCGGTATCTGGCGTGTCAGAAAAAGCAAAGCCAGCAGTGATATTGATTGCCCATATATGTTCATCTTCCTCCTCCATTTCTCGGGCCTGTTTTTGGAGCGAGAACATGGGCTCGTCGGCTGTTCCGGTGTTTGTGGGAGGCCAAATTAGAGGCAATTGTCGTGATTGTATTGAAGGGGTTTGGCCTGTATTGAAATGGCGCATCAATA
>CAZAIZ010000372.1:0-2282 GCA_964485275.1 uncultured Pedosphaera sp. | reverse complement strand
GATGCGCCAGAGTTGGCCCGTCTTTTCACTCCAATTGGGATCACTGGCATAGAGCATCCCGCTGGGGGCAATGGCAAGGTCGTTGGGCTGATTCATCTTTGGCTCATGCGCAAATACAGATATCGCGCGCGTCACCGGATCAATCCGCAGCACGTTGTGCTCCGTATAATCAGCCACATACATTTTACCCGACACATCAAAACGAATGCCGTTTCCAACACTCTTATTGGGCAAGGTTACAAATACTTCAGATTCTCCTGTTGGAGTGGTGCGACCAATGGTTTGCTGGTTCTTATAATTAACCGCAAAAATATTACCGGCCTGATCACACGCCGGCCCTTCAATTCCCGCAGTAAACAAGTTAGCCCTCGTCAAGGCCGAAGCTTGATATAGCACCTCAGAATTCTTTAACGGAAACTGACAGGCACAGCCCAGCCCAACCAGAAACGGCCCGCAATAGAGTATAGACAATTTCATCTCAGTTCTTGGATAATTCGGAAGCCAACCAGCGCACAACATTTTCAATCATCAGTAGGGACATTTTTCCTTATAAACCTGATACGTCTCATAACCCAGCCGAAAATAGATGCAGAAAGGAGGAAAATCAGATTCATGAGGAACCCGGTTCACCTACATACGAAAAAAAGCAACGCCAAATCAACCGTTAGCAATAAGCAAAGGCTTCTCTCCCCGCTCAATGAGATCCTTACAAAGGCTTCCGGTGAAAAACTCTACCACTCCGCTTTTTCCATTAGCCCCCAAGGCGATCAGATCAAATGGCTCACAATACCCGCTGTCCATAACCTTGCGAACATCACCCGACTCGGTCTTGCTTTCGACATGGTCAAAACCATGCGCCCGAAGAAAAACTGCGGATTTGGTAAGCATTTCAGTGCTCCCATCACCATCATCTGAACAGTGCATCAGCGTAACCCTTGCTTTGGAACCACCATAGAGCCGTGTAAACTGCCGTAAAGCGCGCATGGAGTGAGGGCTGCCATTCACCGCAATCAAGACACTAAACTCATCATCAGGTTTCCATTCCAGAGGTACAGCAAATACCGGAGCCAGAGATTGATCCATAATTCTTTCCAATGAATCTCCGGGCTCATCATCATCGGTACCGTATTCGCCATCGGCACCTGCACCACTTCCGTAGGTGAAAAACGTGCGCAGACCAACCACCACACAGTCAAAGTAGTTCGATTCATGAAGGATCGCATCTGCCGGTGCCCCTTGCATTTCAAACTCGCAACAGCGGACACCTGCCTCACCGCAGCGTTTTGAGAAACTTTCAAGCAACTCCTCCATCAGGACGTGATAGTCCTCCTCTTTATCGGCAATACTGGTCTTAGCAAACCTCATTGCGCCCAAGGGAACCGGTCCAACCGACCGCTGAACACCTTCTACATCCAGAACCACCAGACCTTCAATACTGGCATCATGGTGTTTAGCTAACCAACAGGCATAATCGATAGCCGAATTGGTGTAGGTAGACTTATCGAGGCAAACAAGAATACGATTGATCATGACAATGTGGAGCTGTGCTCCCGACTGTCGCTATAAAAACACACATTTTGTTCGAAGACAATCCTATTCTGGAAATCGGAACACAGTGTCCTCCTGATCATAAAACCATTTAGCCAGAGATTGGCGCATCACTGCAACCTGTGCCCGATGGCTCTTGTCCTTGATCAAGTCATTCAGTTCGTGTGGATCGGCCTTGAGGTCAAACAGCTGATAGCGGTTGATTTTGGAGTAGAAGACCAGCTTCCACTGTTCAATCTGCACCATGCGCTGAACATCCCGGAAATATCCGTAGCCATAAGGGTGCACACGTTTGGTCTTGCCGGTCAGGATCGGAGCCAAGCTCTTCGCTTGTACCGTTTTCGGAACTGTGATTTTGGCCAGCTCGCACGTGGTGGGATACATATCGCGCAAATAACCAAATGCTCCGGTGCGTTGCCCCTTGGTGATGCCCGGACCGCTGATGATGAACGGCACTCGAATGGTATGGTCGTACATGTTCTGCTTTCCCATCAAGCCGTGGCTGCCGACGGCCAATCCATGGTCACTGGTAAAAATCACATAGGTGTTTTTTAGACGGTCATCGGCACGAAGTTGATCGAACATACGCCCAACTTGTTTGTCGATGTTATCGATGACTGCGTAGTAAACGGCCAACTCATCCAGCACGTCGGCCCTGGTTCGCGGCCAGGGCAGGAGTCTTTCATCGCGCCCATCGAAATTCCCGTGGTCAAACGGGTGCCTGGACAAAAAGT
>CAZAIZ010000371.1:0-2287 GCA_964485275.1 uncultured Pedosphaera sp. | reverse complement strand
AAGGGTGAAGGCAAGTTGCCCTGCAACGGTGAATGATGCATGACCTCCCCCAATTAATTTTTTCCAGAGTAAAGGGGGCCCTTCCTTGGGCCATTCGGTTAGAATATTTTCTTCAGAATAAATCCCTGTACCATCAAATCCTCGAAAAGCGCTCCAGGCAGTGCTTGAATTATTATCCTGAGTGTGTCCGGTTGATGGAGGATTTGATCGTTGTTTTCTAAGAGTTTTGATATCGGGTTGCGATTTATTCCACACAATTTTTGGAATACCGCCACCTCTCCATTCCAGATTGTTGCAGGCCATCCAGCCAGCAACACAGAAGGGTAGCATCAATCCTATTAAGATTTTTTTGGCTCTACTCAAGGGTTAGTCTTCCTGAAGAGATAATGGCTTATGATTTGCCTTCCATCAACTTAACCATTTCGCATGTCATAACCGGTGACAGAGAAGCTCAGTTATTGTCATCTTTTCGGTGCGTCCTTGGTGGCACCGACCTCCTTGCGCCATTCAATTAACTGACTAAGCAGTTCGCGACGTTTGTCGGGCCGTTGGCTGGCGAGGTTGGTTTTTTCACCCGGATCACTGCCTAGATGGTACAGCTCAGGGGTGTTTTCATTAAAATTCTCAATCAATTTCCAGTCGCCGACGCGAATGGCTCCGCCGGATTTACCGCCGAGAAAATGAGGTTTTTCAAGGGGATAATGCCAGTGTAATGCCTTGCGCGCCGGGGCCGCTTCTGGGTCTCGCCAAGTTTGCAGTATGGATACCCCATCAAGGGTTTGGGATTTATCCGGAGCAATCTCGGCGGCTTCCAGAAGGGTCGGGTAAAGATCGACGTTGGAGATTGGTTGTCCAGATATCTTGCCTGTAGGGGTTTCACCAGGCCAACTGACAATAAAGGGAACCCGTATCCCCCCTTCATAAAGCTGACTTTTCCCTCCACGTAGAGGGGCATTTGAGGTGACATTTAATTCACCGCCATTATCACTGCTGAAAATTAAAATGGTGTTTTCTTCCAGATTGAGTTGTTGAAGCTTTTTCATGATGAGTCCGATGCCACTATCGATGCTCTCCAGCATGGCGGCCAGATGGGGGTTGTGGTCGCCGGCCCAGTGGTTTAAGGCATCGCCTTCATGGCCCGAATCCTTGCAGAGATAGCATCGCTCACGGGTGCTTTTACCCGGTTGATGTTTCTTGCGGTATTTTTCCACCAGATCGGGGCTCCCATTTAGAATTGTGTGGGGTGCGTAGTGGGCCAAATATAGGAAGAAGGGCTTGTCCTTGTTATTTTCGATAAACCCAATTGCTTCGTTATTGAGCCTGTCCGTCAGGTATTCATCCCTGCCGAGCTTGTTTTTGGGCAGGTCAATCCAACTAATGGGTTGGGTGCGGAAAACATACGGGAAAAAGTTTGCCCCGTTTCCAACTCCTTTGATCTCACTACCGGTATTCCAGCCAAAACCATGGTCGACAGGGCGCACGACTTTTTTGGCACCATGATATTTGTAGCCTGAGAGATGCCATTTGCCGATCATACCAGTGGTGTAGCCGTTTTTTTGCAGCATCTCGGGCAACGTGACATGCTGGGTAGAGAGACCGTTCTCTGAATCGGGCCTAAGATAATCCAGTATGCCTACCCGCGCAGGATATTGGCCGGTCAAAAATGCGGCACGATAAGGTGAACACACCGGAGCCGAAGCGTAGGCATGGGTGAATTTGAGTCCGCGCTTGGCGAGTGCATCAAGGTGCGGGGTCTCGTTAAATTTATTCCCGTAGCACCCCAGTTCTGACCAGCCGAGATCATCGGCCAAGACAAAGATAATGTTTGGAGGCTTGGCCCATGTTGAGTCCAGGCTCAAACAAATGAGAGCTAGGAGTAAGGCCCGTCTCATTCTCCAATGATTTCAAAGATAGCTTCCACTTCCACTGCCGCGCCAGTGGGTAATGCCGCAAATCCGAGTGCGCTACGGGCGTGATAGCCATCATTCTCTTTTCCATATATCTTGTGTAAAAGGTCCGACGCGCCATTGATGACCAGATGCTGGTCGGTGAAGTCCGGTGCGGAATAAACGCAGCCCAATAGTTTAATTACCTTCAGTCCGTTGATTGTTCCATGTGCATTATGAACGGAATTTAAAATCTTTTTTGCACAATCTTCGGCTGCCGCATAACCCTCTTCAACGGATAAGCCGGCTCCAAGCACACCTGTGGCAGTGCTGGTGTGACCGGAAGTGATGAGAAGATTTCCACTGCGGATACATAGGTTCAGATAGCCTGGTTCTTGGTC
>CAZAIZ010000370.1:0-2301 GCA_964485275.1 uncultured Pedosphaera sp. | reverse complement strand
AACATGTCCGACTTCAAGAAGTCGGCGTAACCCCCTTTTTCAAGGAGTTCTCCTATATTGGCCGAAAGGATGACCGTGGCACCTCCGGGTATGTGCTTCGCATTGGCAGGCAGGGCTCCAAGTTTCTTTGGAACGACTTTGGCGGCTTTTTCATCCTTCGCTGCAACATAAGTCTCCGGAGATGGCAGGGGTGCTTTGGCCTGGGTTTCTGGAGGGACAGGGGACTTGGCGAAGCCGATCCATAAACCGGCACAAATCAGGGCAGCCACAGGCCAACCCAAGGGAGAGAAGCTCTTTTGCATGGGGTGATTGTACGTTTGTGAATAACTAAGGCCAATGCTTTTTTTATCAAAGTCTTTCATTTCAAGTTCCGGTAGATGTCACGTGTTCTGCACTCTATCTAATAGCTCTTGGTCGAGAAAAGTTACAAGTCTCCCATATTTGGACAGATGATGTAACTTATCTAGAGGGCCATTGGACGAGATGTTGCCACGATTTACTCCCGTAAAACTCATATTAATGACCGCAGACAGTTCTTTTTTGTGCTGCTCAAAAGCTTTCCACACAACAGAAGTTATATTACCCTGTCGGTCGGTGAGGTTTATTTCGTATATCCTGTGTGGGTTTTTTATCCTTGGCTGTGGGAAAAAAGAGACGGCTCAGGAGGTGCTGAAGCCAACCCCGACCAAGCCGGCACATTCAGATATGAATGTGTTCCAAAAGCCGGGACTTTGGGTAAAGCAAACCTCTCTGTTTGACATAAAAGGAGGGATATTCAACACAGCTTCTACCACCAAGATTAGGTGGGCTCTCAATGGTCGCTGCCAATTAATTGAGTCGAGAATCGAATCGGAAAAGGGCAACAAATATTCTTTGGTCGTCAACACCTATCGTAATTCGGCGTCCAAGAATAAATTTAAGAGTACATGGTTTCAGGATGATGGCCTGGTTTTTGGTTTTGTCGGTGATTGGAATAAAGAGAAAACATCCCTCAACTGGGAGAAGTCTTTCCCGCCTCCGGGAGCTGATGGTCTTCAGTTTAATCTAAAGGATGTTTTTTCCGGAACAAAGGAGGTGCAAACCGAGTTTTCCATCAAAAGGAGAGGGTTTCCGCTAAAGAAGGGGGAAAGCCGATTGGCGTATGTCAGGGAACTCAATGCTAAAGATCGGGTGGAATCCAGTCCGGTATGCAAGGAACTGGCGAGAATCGGGAAGGTGGGCCTGTGGAAGGATTCACAGTCTCTGACTCGAGATACTGATAATAAAACACAGAAAATATCCGTGGTTAATCGAATGAGTTGGTCGTGGGGAGGCCGCTGCTTGATAAACGAAGGATTAATTGATTCAGGTGAGGAAAAGGAACATTTTTTATGGGTAAAAACTTATGACCCCATCCAAAAGTTTTATCGATATGCGTATTTTTTTGAGGACGGGGCTGTTTATCAGTACCTTGGGAAATGGGATCCGGTCGGTAAAAAAATCAGGTGGGCATCAATTTTTCCTCCAGGGGTTGCCGAAATTAGTGAGCATTTTTTGACTGAGGATAAAAGGACATACACATTAATCATCAAGCTTGGACAGGATACCTTTACCGGTCAGGGTGTCAGTGAATACATGGAGGAGTGACTGGCCCTAAACAAGACAGTCGCAGGCAATAACAGAACCACACTCAAAGGTTTTCTTGGTCTCCCCGTCTGAGAAGAGTGAGGTCGGAATCTTTTTTTAGAAACAGAATCTAATCAGCTTCTGTAATGGCTTCCTTGAGTATCTTGGCTGCACTGGGCAGGACAGCCTCAATCGATTCAATTCTTTGGGTTACTTTTTGCGCAGGCTTAGTTAACCCACGCTCCAGAAATCGCCGATACCAATTAACGAGGGCACTACTGACGACCACTTCCTGAGTGGAGTCTACGGGGGTCGGGTCCGGTTTCTTGTCTGTCACAATTTGACATAAAATACGGGCGGCATCGGTGAGGGGATGCGGGGGGGTTTGCTCAAATAATGGCAGGGCCTCCTCAAATTGGCCTGCTGTAATTAACGCAATGCCGCGTTGTTTTTGGATTTCCGGATTATTGGGAACTTCTTCAACAGCACATTCTGTCCATCGAAGTGCGATATCTATATCATGGAGGTGACCGTTAACAATTTGGCAACCCAATGTCCAGAGGCGGCTTTCCATGGAGTCGAACTGAATGGCTTGGTTCAATAATTCAATCGCCTCTTCCGGACGGTTCTGGTGGGCTAATAGTTTGGCGTAATCATGCCGGATGCCTGGGCTTTCCGGGTCCATTTCCAGGGCGG
>CAZAIZ010000369.1:0-2301 GCA_964485275.1 uncultured Pedosphaera sp. | reverse complement strand
ATTGCGAGGAATTCTCCCAACGAGTCCCAGCGCAAGTGGTTTTCGGCGTTAAACTGCTGCACGTGTTTGGGGGCTGAGCCGCCTGCTCCGGTTTCAAATAGGCCGCCGCCGGCGAGCAGGGGAACAATGGAGAGCATCTTGGCGCTGGTACCCAGTTCAAGGATGGGAAAGAGATCGGTGAGGTAATCGCGCAGGACATTCCCCGTAACCGACACCGAGTCCAGCCCATCTTTACAACGTTGGCAGGTAACGCGGGTGGCCTCAACAGGTGAGAGAACCTCAATATCAAGACCATCAGTATCATGGTCAGGCAGGTATTGATTAACCTTCGCAATGAGGTTGCGGTCGTGAGCACGGTTTTCGTCCAGCCAGAAAATCGTCTTGGCACCGGTGGCGCGGGCTCGAGTAACAGCCAGCTTTACCCAATCACGAATGGCGACATCCTTGGTTTGACACATGCGCCAGATGTCACCGGCTTCCACTTCATGGCTGAGTAGTATATTGCCTTCACCGTCCTTGACCCGAACCGTTCCTGCATGGGGAATCTCAAAGGTCTTGTCATGCGATCCATACTCCTGTGCCTTCTTGGCCATGAGGCCGACATTGGAGACATTGCCCATGGTGGAGACATCAAAGGCTCCGTGGGTTTTACAGAAATTAATTGTTTCACGATACACACCGGCGTAACTGCGATCGGGAATCACGGCCTTGGTGTCACATGGTTCTCCGTCCGGGCCCCACATGCGGCCGGAGGTGCGGATCATCGCAGGCATGGAGGCATCAATAATGACGTCACTTGGTACATGGAGGTTGGTGATGCCGTGATCTGAGTTCACCATCGCCAACGCGGGCTGCTCCGAGTAAAGCATTTGTATATCTGTCTTGATGGTGGCCTGTATATCTGCGGGTAATTCCTCGAGTTTGGCATAAAGATCACCAATGCCGTTATTGGGATCAAACCCGATGGATTCCAGTGACTCGGCATGTTTCTCCAGGATGTGTGCGTAAAATACACTTACGCAGTGACCGAATATAATGGGGTCACTTACCTTCATCATGGTGGCCTTCATATGTAGTGAAAAGAGAACGCCTTGATCCTTGGCGTCATCGATTTCTCGCTGCATGAATTCACGCAGAGCCTTGGCGCTCATCACGCCTGCGTCAATCACCTCACCCTCCAGCAGCTTTAGATTATCCTTTAGGGTGGTGGTTTCACCATTATTTTCCAGCTCGATGCGCACTTCATCATCCTTGGTTAAAACGTGCGACTGTTCGCTTCCGTAAAAATCACCTTCATCCATGTGCGTCACGTGTGATTTGGAATCAGGAGTCCATTCGCCCATCGAGTGGGGATTCTTTTGTGCGTAGGCTTTAACAGGTGCAGCAACCCGGCGATCGGAGTTGCCCTCACGCAGGACCGGGTTGACGGCTGAACCGAGCACTTTCGCATAGCGTGATCGGATCATTTTTTCTTCATCGGTTTCCGGTTCCTCCGGAAAATTCGGGATTTCAAAGCCGTGGGACTGTAATTCTTCAATGGCACTTACCAGTTGCGGGATGGAAGCACTGATATTGGGCAGTTTGATGATGTTGGCTTCGGGTGTAGTGGCCAGTTCCCCTAGTTCGCTCAGTGCGTCTGGGATACGCTGCTCTTCAGTGAGGTTTTCCGGGAAGTTGGCAAGGATACGCCCGGCAAGGGAAATATCCTTCAATTCAAACTCAATGTCGGAACTTTGGGTAAAGGCACGCAGAATCGGCAACAGTGAGCGGGTTGCCAACGCCGGGGCTTCATCGGTTTTCGTGTATACAATCTTGGAAGTAGGCATGCGGTATATTTCGGGAAAGTGGGGATGTCTAACAGTTTCTATAGCCTCTGTAAACTCTTGCTGAGGGGTATTGACCTTGATAGCTGCTTTGGCAGAGACTTGTGCCCGTGAAAAATCTTTTCCTCAGTCTGACTTTTTTTTGCACACTACTTCTTAACGCTGATCAAAGGCCTAATATTGTACTGATTATGGCAGATGATCTCGGGTTTGCTGATCTGGGGTGTTACGGGTCGGAAATCCGTACACCGAATCTCGACGCACTCGCTGCAAAGGGGTTGCGATTCTCGCAGTTTTACAACACGGCCAAGTGCCACTCGTCACGGGTGAGTTTGCTGACGGGGCTTTATTGTGACCAAGCTGGCAGCGGGAGTCTCAGCCGTGGGGCGACGATTGCGGAGGTGCTGGGCAAGGCGGGGTACTCCACGTCGATGGTCGGCAAATGGCATCTAAGTAAACAGCCCACTGATTTCGGTTT
>CAZAIZ010000368.1:0-2303 GCA_964485275.1 uncultured Pedosphaera sp. | reverse complement strand
CAATCTGGTGGATACGCAGCTCTTTGATGTGTTCCGCGGTAAGAATGTGCCTGAAGGAAAAAAGAGTCTGGCGTATTCCTTTACCTACCGCAGTGCGGAAAAGACGCTGAAGGACAAGGAAGTGAATAGTGCGCATGAACAGTTAATCGCTGCCTTTAAGCAAGAGTTGTCAGCAACCATTCGTGATACTTGATTGGTGAACTTCTTTTGGTGTCCGATATGCACCGTTTATAGGGGTTACCTGTGGTTTTGAGGTATTTGGCGAGGTTCTGACTATAAACTTCACCGGTCTTTATAGTCGATTTTCACTTTTGCATCGGGCGTTTTTAGGGTAGATTAGAGTCATGGATAACTGGGAAATAGCTCTGAGTGTGATGGTTGGCGTGGGTTTAAGCGCTGCCTGCGGGTTTCGTGTTTTTATTCCGCCCCTGGTTTTGTGTGTCGCCGGTAAAGCCGGCCAAATGACTTTTGGACCTGATTTTGCCTGGATGACCTCTGATGTGGCCTTGGCGGCCTTTGGTTTGGCCGCGGCCCTGGAGGTGGGGGCTTATTATGTGCCCTGGTTGGATAATGCGCTCGATACGGTTGCGGCTCCGGCTGCGGTGGTGGCAGGCACTTTAACTTCTGCGTCGGTTTTTGGTGCCGAAATGAGCCCCTGGCTCAAATGGTCGCTGGCGGCGATTGCCGGAGGAGGAGCCGCTGGAGCGGTGCAGTTGACGACCACGGTGACGCGCGGGGCATCCTCTGCCTTGACCGGAGGTTCAGGCAACTGGATTGTGTCTACGGGCGAAGGGGTAGGGGCCGTGATAACGGCTATTCTGGCAATTGTGATACCGGCCCTGGTCTTCTTTGGGCTAGTGTTACTGGCTGGTTACATTATCTATCGCAATCCGCTCAAGATGTATCGTCAATGGCGTGCCCGCAATCTGCCTGATGGACCGCTTCCTGAGCCTAATGTAATGGCTACTTAGCTTCCTGAAGCCTGAGGTTGACCCTTATCCTTCTTTCTTTAGCATGCCCGTATGCATGCGACTCGGGTTCGTTTATTGGCATTCGCCATAATTATTTTTCCGTGCGTTCTTAAGGCTGATAATTGGCCAGCCTGGCGTGGGCCATTTGGGACAGGTAAGTCGGCTGAAAAAGAGTTTCCCATAGAATGGTCCCGGCAAAAAAATGTGCGCTGGAGAATGGATCTTCCCGAGCGCGGAAATTCTTCCCCGATAGTTTGGGGTCAGAAGGTTTTTGTTACCCAGGCGCTACAAAGCCAGAGTTTACGTCAACTGATTTGCGTCGATCGTAAAGATGGAAAAACTCTATGGAAAAAAAGTGTGGAGTTTGGTCTTAAGGAACTGACGCACCACACCAACCCTTATTGTTCTGCTTCAGCTGTTACTGATGGAAAGAGGGTAATTGTATCCCATGCTTCAGCCGGGGTGTTTTGTTATGACATGGAAGGCAGGGAGCTCTGGCGCAGAAATTTAGGGGAGCAGGAACATATCTGGGGCAACGGAGCTTCACCGGTTTTGTATAAGGATCTTTGCTTCCTGAATTTTGGCCCGGGTCCGCGTACTTTTCTCGTTGCCTTGAATGTTAAGGATGGAAAAACCGTATGGCAGCATGATGAAAAGGGGGGGGATTCAGGAATGGCCAAGGAGGGTGAGAAGGGTAAATGGATTGGGTCATGGACCACACCCATTGTCATTGATGGCAAAAAAGGTGATGAATTACTGATGAGCTACCCGGGTCGCGTGGTGGGTTTTGATCCTTTAAAGGGAAAGGAAATTTGGAACTGCGGAGGCCTGAATCCACTGGTTTATACCTCTCCACTTTATGAGGACGGATTAATCGTGGTGATGGGCGGCTTTCGGGGAACAGCCATGGGGGTGCGTGCCGGGGGGCAGGGGGATGTGACAATGACGCATCAACTCTGGACGCGGCCCAAGGAGAAACAACGGATTGGATCAGGGGTGCTGGTCGGTGGGCACGTTTATATCCTCAATGAGGATGGGATGGCCCAGTGCATTGAAGTGCGCAAGGGCAGTGTGGTGTGGGAAGAGCGCCTGAGGGGGCCGGGCCAGAACGGAAAATCCTGGTCTTCAATGGTGGTTGCCGGCGATAAACTCTATGCAATTAATCAATCGGGCGATGCCTTCATTCTTCGTGCTTCCCCGACTTATGAGCTTTTGAAAGTGAATTCATTGGGGGAAATGACACAGTCGTCCATGGCGTTTTCCAAGGGAGAAATATTTATTCGGACCTACAAAAGTTTATGGTGTATCAGCAATAATTAATAAAAGGTAATT
>CAZAIZ010000367.1:0-2315 GCA_964485275.1 uncultured Pedosphaera sp. | reverse complement strand
GGAATATTAGCCGCTGTAAAAAGTTCCGGCAACGGACGAGATCCGCCCAGTGCCAAAGCTTTCTTGTAATCGGCCAAAGCTTTGGCCCGGTCAGACTTACTGTTGTTCCAAACCCCCAATGCACCAAGCTGTGCTATCCCGTATTCGATATAATAGAACGGAACAAGAAATATATGGCTCTGACGATGCCACATCTTCGTTCTCGCCAGCTCGTGTCCGCTCCAGTCAATATCCCCGCCAAACCGATCAAGAAGACCACTCCAAGCCCTATCCCTATCCTCCACACTGTGTTTCGGATTGGTGTAAATCCAGTGCTGAAAGGCGTCAACAGTCGCAATCCAAGGAAACAAACCCAAAACTCCTTCAAGATGCTGTCGACGTGCACGTACTGAGTCTTCCTCTGAATAAAACTGCTCCAGATGTTCGTTTCCTATAAATTCCATGCTCATCGAGGCAACCTCACAGAATTCCAGCGGCGCATGTTGATACTCATGGATATCTTCCTCCTGAGCAGCCAGTGTATGGAAGGCGTGCCCTGCTTCATGAAGGAGCGTTTCCACGTCTCTTTGCAATCCAACCGCATTCATGAAAATGAAAGGTAAACGCGCCTCAGGCAAACTGCTCTGGTATCCTCCGGGCGCTTTTCCTTTTCGATTGGCTAAATCCAGAAGGCTCTGATTCCGCATGGTCTGAAAACCGCCTGCCAGTTCCTCATCAATTTCATCAAAAATTGCTTTGGTTTTAGACACCATATCCTCCACCTCAGAAAAAGGTTTAAGCGGCTCCAATCCATCAGGATCAACCGCAGTATCCCAAGGCCTCAACACATTGATGTCTAACTTTTTCTTTCGTTCGGCCAACAATTCATTGTAGGCGGGCATGACCACCGTTTCCACGGCCTCGTGGAACTTGAAGCAATCTTCGGGTTGATAATCAAACCGACCTTTCGCTATGTGTTTATAATCCCGGTAATCTGCATACCCGGCATTTTTTGCAATCTGGATTCGAATGTCCCGCAATTGATCAAACTGCCGATCGCATTCATCAGCCACAGCAAGTCGTCGATCAGCAACCAATCCCCATGCCTCTTGACGCACTGAACGATCTGTTTCCTGAAGATAAACCCCCATCTGCACCAGCGTTTTTTCTTCTCCCTTAAATTCGACTGTGAGCGCCCCCATCTTTTCCTGATAGGCCTGCCCCAACTTGGACTCCTCAGTCTCCAAAGGAACGTTCTCTTCCCTAAAAAGTTCCACCGCAGACTGCCAGTCTCGGTTCAATATTTGATATCTGGGTCCGGGAAGTTCTGAACGACAAGGATGAGAAACAAACTTTTTAGCAAGCTGAAAGAATCGTTCCTTTAAATGAGGTTCTATATTCTCAATAAAATCCAAATAGGCGTTCTTTGCGGCATCAACAGAAGTATGACAGGTCATCGCAATATAACGTCGCGAACCATCTTCATCTAAAACAGCGCCCAACTCACTTACATCCAGCAACCATGACTCCAAGTCATCAACTGAAGCACAAGAATCCAGGGCGGAATCCAGTTGGTCGAATAAGGGAGCAATTGCGTCCCAGCTGGCAACCGTTAAGTCTACAGGGACAAAAGTGCGGGGCTTGTACGGCGGTAAATCTCCAAACGGAAGTAGTTCCATGCGCCAAATATTGCAAATCTGAAGACATTTGAAAATGCCATTCAACTAATCGAGCATGTATTTTTCCAACCAACCCTGTGGTAAAGTCCCGTGGGACAGCAGCCAATTGTTGAATCTTTTAAGGCTCCAACCGCGTCCTTCCACCAAACGCTTGTGCAATCTGGCGTTTTCCAGACGCCCCAACCAATAACTCATCGGAACTCCCGGTGAACTTGTATACCAATTCACATCAGCCTCGGCCCTCGCCTTAGTGAAACCGATATATTTTTGCAAATGGCTTACCCCCTCCTCATAAGTATAGCGACCCGTCTGAAGCCTCAAGTCGACCAGGATACGGTGAACACGCCAAAGCGCATCATGAAGTTGAATGATTTTGGTCCACCGGGAAGAATCAACCTTCAGATCAACCATCATCTGCTCACACCACAGAGTCCACCCTTCATAAAATATGGCATGAGCAAATAGAGGCCGCCACTTTCGTTTATGTGTGTTGGCAGTAACAAACTGAAGATGATGACCGGGGTATGCCTCATGGGCACAGGTTAAGGATACGCCAAAATGCTGCTGCACCTCAGCCTCTTTTTCCGCCCGGGAGGCTTTACATAAACTTAGATCGTTAACCCAGAATATCCCCCTCTGTCTTTTTTCAAATGGCCC
>CAZAIZ010000366.1:0-2331 GCA_964485275.1 uncultured Pedosphaera sp. | reverse complement strand
CTCCGGTGCCTGAACCGGCTACTCCTATACCAGATCTAACAAGTTTCAACGATAAAGCGGATCTGTTCAAGGACCGCAATGCGATTGTCCATCAGGGTAGTGCGCTCTATCTTGAGGATCGGCTCGAATGCGGCCTTCTGAATGGGGCTACAGTTGCCATTAAAGACAACATTGCTATCAAAGGGTGGCCCCTTTCCTGTGCCTCCCATGTTTTAGATAACTTCCATTCACCATATCATTCTACTGTAGTTAGCCGGATACTGAATGAAGGGGGTGTCATTGTGGCGAAAACCAACCACGATGAATTTGCCATGGGTTCCTCCAGTGAGCACTCTGTGTTTGGTGCTGCGAAGCACCCTTTCGATCCGGAGAGAGTTCCTGGCGGCTCCAGTGGTGGCTCGGCAACGTCCGTTGCCTTGGGTATCACTGAATTTGCTCTCGGTTCGGACACCGGCGGTTCAGTTCGCCAACCGGCGGCATTTTGTGGTGTCTATGGACTGAAGCCTACTTACGGCAGGGTGTCCCGGTACGGACTGGTTGCCTTTGCCTCATCTTTCGATCAGATTGGTCCTTTTGCTCGGAACACTGCTGGCATTGCAAAATGTCTGCAGGTTATTGCCGGGCATGACCCCAGGGATACCACATCCGCTGAAAAACCGATACCGAAGTACAGTGAACGTCTTGACGGAAAGCTTCCAAAGCGGATCGGTGTGCCTTGGAGCTTTCTCAAGGAAGGTGTTGATCCTGAGATCATAGAAAAGGTGAAACAGCTGGAATCTTTCCTCCGTGACAATGGTTGCCAGGTTGAAGAAATTCAATTGCCCCATGCAAAGTACTCCATCGCCTCTTATTATGTTCTCACCAATGCTGAGGCGTCATCCAACCTTGCTCGTTACGATGGTGTCCGTTACGGCCTCAGTAACCGCTGTGACAATTTGCAGTCCATGTATAATGACAGTCGGTCGGATGGCTTTGGGGATGAAGTGAAACGGCGGATTATGTTGGGCACCTACGTTCTCTCTTCAGGCTACTACGACGCTTATTTCCGGAAGGGGCAGCAAGTGCGGCGGCTCATCAGGGATGACTTCATCGACGTTTTTAGTGATGTAGACATCATTCTTCTTCCCACATCGCCCACCCCGGCTTTTCGCCTTGGCGAGCACCTAGATGATCCAATCAGCATGTATCTTTCGGACATTTTTACGACCCCCATTAGTCTTGCCGGTGTGCCTGCCATGAGTATCCCTGTCGGACAAACATCAGCCGATCTTCCAATCGGCCTTCAGCTTGTGGCAAATTTTTTCCAGGAGGAAACAATTCTCCGGCTCAGTCATTTCATTGAACAAAACTTCTCAACAGATTAAATGTTTGAATTTGCTAATCCTTGGGTTCTTGTTCTTGCCGTATTGATTCCCCTCGCTGTCTGGTGGCAAAAGCGGTGGGGTAACAGACGGGAAGGGACCATTCAGCTCTCCTCTGTTCAAGCCGTAAAAAATGTGGCCGGGCTTTCGGGAGAGTGGAAATTGAAACTCGTCAGGACAATTCAAATGATTGTTCTTTCACTTTTGATTATGGCCATGGCACGCCCTCGGGCTGTTCGTGATCTCACAGAGACGTCCGTTAATGTAGTGGACATCAATCTTGTTCTTGATATTAGCAGCAGTATGCGGGCGGAAGATTTTAAACCCAACCGTTTGGAAGCAGCAAAAGCGACGGCACGAAAATTCATAGAGGACCGGGAAGGTGACAGGATTGGATTGCTCGTTTTTGCTGGTGAAAGTTACATCCAGTGTCCGCTCACTATTGACTACGATGTTTTGCTCGATCTTCTTGATCAGGTAGAAATTGTAGATGAAGCTCACGATGGAACTGCCATCGGCATGGCTATTGCACACGGTATTAATCGTCTTCGCAGTAGCGATGCTAAAAGCAGAATCATGGTTCTTCTATCCGACGGAAGCAATAACGCTGGTGAACTGGATCCCATAACTGCCGCCGGTTTTGCAGCGGAGTATGATATCAAGATTTATGCAATTGGTGTTGGATCTAGAGGCAAGGCCCCTTTCCCGGTTGATGACCCTGTTTTTGGTAAGCGGTACGTTCAAGTGGATGTGGAGATGGATGAGAAGACACTTCAACAATTGGCTGAGACTACAAACGGCCAGTATTTTCGAGCCACGGATGAAGAACGCCTGTCAGAAATTTATGATGAAATCAATTCGTTGGAGCGGTCAGAAATCAGCGTGAAGCAGTTCAGGGAATATAGGGAACTTTTTGGATGGATGCTTATCCCGTCTGTTGTAATAATGCTCAGTATGATGATTGTGAATG
>CAZAIZ010000365.1:0-2342 GCA_964485275.1 uncultured Pedosphaera sp. | reverse complement strand
TCATGCACTGGTATACGGAACTGGCTTTGCTGTTTCTGTTCACGGGAATTGGGTTCTTCTTTGCGTTGGCCGAAACAGCACTGCTTACACTTGGTAAATGGCGTTTACGCCAGGTTACCGCACACTCGCCTGAGCGAGGGGTATTTATCCGTAAATTATTGTCGAGTCCTCAGGATTTACTGGCGACTATGACACTCGGCAACACCCTTGCTCATGGGGCCGTTATTGCCGTTGCGCTTGTTTTGGGTTGGCAATTGGTGCCTGCTATCGGTTTAGAAGGGAATTCTACTTTCAACGGGTTGGTAAGTTTAATAATCGCCACTTCACTGATTTTATTTTCAGAGATTGTCCCCAAAACTTTGGCTGTACGGCGACCGGAAATATGGGCGCCTAGGGTCGCAAGGGTAATGTTGTGGCTTGTCGAATTGACCAGGCCAGTGCGGTTGGTGGCACAGTCTATTAATAGTCAACTCATGCGCATAATACCACAATCAGTCAAGCCATTGCCGGCCTTGTCTGATGAAGAGTATCGGGAATTATTGGAGCTAGCATGGCAATCGGGTGCCTTGGGAATTTCCGAAAAGGAAATCATATTGAATATAACCAATTTAGATCGCCGAACGGTGGGTGACCTGATGCGTCCCCGTTCACAGATGGCGACCATCAGTCATGATCTTTCGTTGAGAGAAATGCTGATGGTTGCAAGGAAATTTCACCATCGCCGACTTCCTATGTATGGAGAAAGCCCAGACAGTATTGTGGGCATCCTTAACACACCCAAGCTTTTGGCAGACCCAAATGTTGATCCAGTTGAGATAATTGATTTCCCTTCGTTTGTTCCTGAGGAGATGAATTTGTTGGAATTACTGAAAAGTTTCCAAAATAAATCGCATAACATGGCGATTGTTTTGGATGAATTTGGAAGCACCTCTGGCTTGGTGACACTCGAGGATATTCTTGCTGATGTGATTGGAGGGTTAAGACGTGAAGGAGATGAGGCTCAATTCATAATGGAAGAATTGGAGGAAGGTAAGTGGCGATTGAGTGGGAATGTTTGGCTGGAAGATTTTAGGCGTGAATATCCGCAGCTGCAACGTGCTCCTGGGG
Source organism: uncultured Pedosphaera sp. (assembly GCA_964485275.1). Classification (GTDB taxonomy): domain Bacteria; phylum Verrucomicrobiota; class Verrucomicrobiia; order Limisphaerales; family UBA1100; genus UBA1100. The sequence continues at coordinate 1,235 of CAZAIZ010000365.1, read as the reverse complement.
TGGATACTGTTGGGGGACTTGTTTCATCGCAGTTGGATTTTGTTCCACCAAAGGATACCACTATCGAATTTAGTGGGATTATTTTTTGTGTTACGCGTGCTGATCCTAGACGTGTATTAGAAGTGACAGCTCAGCGGAGTAGAAGGTCGCGATGACAAATCTTAATTTTATTTTATTAGGTTTAGGATTGATCTGTGCAGGTCTCTCTTTCTTTTTGTCTGGATTGGAGGCTGGCTTGGTTGAAGTGAGTCGACTACGTCTACGCCGATTAGCTCGAGAAGGGGATTCAAGAGCCTTGCGACTGCTTGGCTATTTAGATCAACCTGAGGATACATTGTGGACCATTTTGGTCGGTAACACAGTTGCTAATGTAATCTTGGGACTTGTTGGGCTCTATGGGCTACAACAACTATTTGGAGTTAGAGAGACTTCTCAATTGCTGGAACTCACTCAAACTGCCGGTTTCTTTTGGGCAGTCTTTTTGGCCGGTTGTTTGTTTTTCTATGCTTTTTGTGAATTATTATCCAAGACACTTTTTCGCAAGTATGCTACCCGTTTGAGCATTTCTTTGTCTCGGATTTTTGGCTGGATCGATTTGCTGTTCAGTCCGTTGGTGGAATTGCTAAAAAGCTTATCAGAATTGGTACTTTTTTCCGCTGAAGGCACCGGTCGAGGCAATCTTTTCAGCAGTCGAGAAGAATTGAGACAGTTAATGACGGCAAGTGGACAGGGGCTTACGGATGATGAACGTGTGATGATTGATCGAGTGCTCGATTTGCAAAAAATACCGGTACGAGAATTGGCTGTGTCCTTTGATGAGCTCCCTGAAATTAGTACTGAGGATCCTGTTTCGCATTTGATCTCAAATCAGGCAATAGGTGCCTATACTCGGTTGCCTGTATGGGATTTGCAGCAAGGCAAGCGACGGATTGCCGGGGTTTTGAACCTTCGCCGTCTGATTTTTTTGCCTGAATCAGAATGGAAACGGCCTGCTGGACATTTTGTTGAATCGGCATTGTACCAGGATGAAGATGTACGCTTACAGAAACTACTGCAAACCATGCAACGTTCTGGGCAGAGGGTTGTGGTAATACTGGATAAACAAAAACGCGAATTGGGAATGGTGAGCCTGCCTGATATATTAAAAGTGGTATTTGGAGAGGTGCGAGTATAATGGATGGGAATGAAGTCATTGTAATTTCTCTTCTTATTCTGGCTGTAGGCATTCTGGTGTT
>CAZAIZ010000364.1:0-2349 GCA_964485275.1 uncultured Pedosphaera sp. | reverse complement strand
GCGCTTCGTTTCTCATCCTCCGGGTAATGAGAGATAAGTTCACTCACCTCCTGCTGGAGATTGTCTGTTGGGGCAAAACTCATCGATCGCATTCTCCCATTACAAAATCCAGTGATCCAAGAATGGCCACCACGTCACTCATCATGTAGCCCGGCAGTAAATGTGAAAGAATACTCAGGTTCACGAAGGAAGGCGCTCGGATTTTCAGCCGGTGGGGGGTTCCTCCTCCCAGGCTGTGAATATAAAAACCGAGTTCACCCTTCGGGTTTTCTGCTCCAAAATAAATCTCACCAACAGGGGCATCCTGCCCCTGAGTGACAATCATAAACTGGTGAATGAGTTCCTCCATGCTCGTCATCACTTTTTCCTTGGAGGGGAGGGCGACTTTGCCATCATCCACGTTGATGGGACCTTCGGGTATATCCTTGATGCATTGGCGCAGAATCTTAACACTTTCACGCATCTCAAGCATACGGATTACATACCGGTCATAGGCATCCCCCTTGGTGCCAACCGGTATCTCAAAATCGAACCGATCATAGATCATGTAGGGATTCGCCCGGCGTACATCGTGTTCCACACCGCTGCCGCGGAGGTTGGGGCCTGAAAGCCCAAAATCGATTGCTTCTGACCGGCTGATTATCCCCACGTCCTGTGTGCGTTCAAGAAAGATGGGGTTTCGGGTAAGGAGGGTGTCAGTTTCATCAAAGTTTACCTCCACTTCATCCAGGAATTGACTCAACTCATTGAGCCAGTCTTCGGGGAGATCCCGGGACAATCCGCCCACTCGTGTGTAGCTGGTGGTGAACCGTGCTCCAGTGAGCTCTTCAATGAGGTAATATATTTTTTCCCGTTCGGTAAAGGTGTGCAGGAACACTGTAAAGGCACCGGTATCCATTGCGAAAGCCCCAAGGCCGAGCAAATGAGCTGAAACACGCGCCAGCTCGCAGCAGATCGTGCGGATGTATTGGCAGCGTTCAGGAATTTTCGCTTCAAGACCCAGCAGTTTTTCCACTGCCAAGACGTAGTGTACATTATTGGCAAGTGGGGCAAGGTAGTCCAGTCGGTCAGTGTAGGGGATGAACTGATTGTAAGTCATGTTCTCAGCAATCTTTTCATCGCCGCGATGCAAATAACCAATGTCCGGTTCGGCTTTGGTGATGACTTCTCCATCCATCTCCAGCTTGAGTCGTAGTACTCCGTGTGTAGCCGGGTGGGAAGGGCCCATGTTGAGTACCATCTTTTCGCACTGCACATCTGATAATTCATTGGCAGCACCCGTCGCTTTGGTTGCTGTGTCACGAATCTCGATGTCTTGAGTGGTGCTCACAAAATTAATTCTGCCAATCCTCTGGGTTACGGCGACGCGGTTCGCGACGGGATGTGTCTTCATTACTGGGCACCGTCACAAAAGGACCGCCTTCCAACGGGGCAACTCCCGTTTTGGCGATCTCTGGCACCTCGGTGGGTTTGCCTTCCAGTGGGAAATCTTTACGTAATGGAAAGTGTGGGTAACCTTCCCACATGAGGATTCGTTTGAGGTTGGGGTGGCCCGCGAATTTCACTCCCATCATGTCATAGGCCTCACGCTCATGCCAATCAGCGGTGCGCCATACGCCAATAACTGAGGGTACTTCGCCTATTTCTTCGGTTATCTGTGTCTTTAATCGTAGATGCTGACGGTGCTTGATGCCGCTCAGTTCATAGACCACTGTGAAGCGAGGGTCTTCGCCATGGTGATCCAACGTGGAAATATCGATGAGATAATCAAAGCCCAGTTCATTTTTTGCATATGCACATACCTCGGCGATGCGTTCGGGCTCAGTCACACAGACGGTGATTTCGCCACGAAATCCCTTTCGTTCAGAGATCAGATCCCCGAATTTTGCCTTAAGCTGTAGTGCAAGATCAGCGGCGATGGTCATTGTGCGCACCGGGCTGGCTCAGTGGGTTTGAAATGGTTTTTGGCCCAAGGCTCTTTTGCAACTTTGCCCTGGAGCTTCATCAACCCTTCAAGGATTGCTTCAGGGCGGGGAGGGCATCCCGCAATATACACATCTACCGGGATAACTTGGTCAACCCCCTGTAGGACAGCATAACTGCGATACATGCCTCCGCTGCTTGCACAGGCCCCCATAGCAATGACCCACTTGGGCTCAGTCATTTGATCATAGATGCGCTTTACCGCAGTGGCCATTTTGTAGGTGACCGTACCCGCTACAATCATTACATCCGATTGTCTTGGCGAAAAACGCATTACTTCCGAGCCAAATCGTGAAATATCGAACCGGCTGCATCCTGAGGCCATGAGTTCAATGCCACAACAGGCAAGCCCCATCGGCATGGGCC
>CAZAIZ010000363.1:0-2356 GCA_964485275.1 uncultured Pedosphaera sp. | reverse complement strand
ACAACTGGAATTATTGAGAAATGAAGTAGTTGTTCACTCAGAAAAGTTTGAATGGTTGTCGGGGAAATGGATCCATCTTCAATTGCAAATTCGTGAATTACCCGGACTTCAGTGGGTAGTAGAAGGAAAAGCGTGGCAGGAGAAGCAAGCTGAACCAAAAAAGTGGAGTCTACAGTGGAAGGAAACCACCGCCCCCAGTAACGGCCAACCGAGTGTCTGGGGAACCCCACATGCCGGAAAGCCTATTGCGCTGGATGATGTGCGTTTGTATTGGGCAATTGATTAAGGCCGACCTCTTCCCTTCCAGTCATCAATCAATTTAATTAGATATTCTGCTGCTATAGCAAAATTCATTCCCTGAGGAGAATCAACAGCACCGCCTTTTTCCACAAAAGCCAACCTCTTAAATGTGTTAACCCCAACCACTCGACCTCTTGCGTCGACTAATGGACCTCCACTATTCCCTCCATTAATTTCACATGTTGTCTGTATGATGATGTCTCCCTCCTCTCCCTTGTTCCGAAAAAACCGAAGGTGATCATCATAGGAGTGCTTCCCTGCAACAATCCCCTTCGATATAACATCCCTAAATCCCAATGGATTCCCAATTGCGTACACCGGTTGCCCTTTATGAACCTGCTTTAAGTCACATAATTTCAAAGGACTAAAATTAATCCCTTTGTTCCTAAGCCTCAATAGAACAAGGTCTCTAGAGAGATCAATGGCAACAGGATTAATGTCCACAATAAATTTTTCCCTAGATCCCATGGGGATCGCATTAATCTGTTTGGCGCCATCGATCACATGTACGTTTGTAGCTATTATATCCTTCTCGACAATAAACCCCGTACCGAGACCGCTGTCGGTTTCAATTCTGAAAATTGATCCCTTGGTTTTCCTCACCACCAAAACCCCGTCACTTGAGCTTCGTGCCGGCATAGTTCTCATCAAAGCTTCGGCCTTGCTTCTAATGACCGCGTTTCCACTTTTACTTAGCCCGGAATAAATCTGTTTTGCGACATCTTCATCACCTGCTCTCATGGCATTGAGAGCTTCGTCCATTTCGATACTTTCAATAAAAAACTGCGTGTTCAACTCACCTAATCGACCTGCTTCCCGGGCATAGTTTTTGGCCAAAGGTAAATCTCCACGCCTCCTAGCGGAATGTGCTAGATCCATACACATAGTGGCAATAAACTGACCTGCTCCTGCAACACCCCCTCGCTGGGCTATTTTTGCCAAATCAACCGCACCCAATAGATCATTATCACTGCCGCGGGTATCCCGCATATGATTTGCAGCCATGAACATAGCTTGTGGATTCCCTCGGGCCTGATCATCCCATAGAACATTCGGACGAAACAGTGATCCAGCACGTTTTAGTTCAACTATCGCTGCGGAGAGAATATCAGTCATTGCCACTTGAACAGCTCTATTTCCATATCTTGTAGCCTCCTCGTAGGCATCCATGGCTTTGGCAAATTGAGATAATTCTTTTTGCCTGTCCCCTTTATCTTCCATTATTTTTGCCACATAAATTCTTGCTTGCGGGTTCCTGTGAAATGCCAACTGTTTAATTTTTCCCAATGAATCCAGTTCAATTTGCCGAGATTCACGCCCTTTTAGTCGAGATTCTTGCAAACCATCCCAAGCCAATTTGTAATAATGAAGAGCCAAATCCACATTAACTGTATGGTTGAAACCACGGCTAAGCCCCCCGCTCAAGTAGACATTGCCTGCCACGATTGAAGAATATAAATCCCCATTTCTTGCTGCCATTTCAAGACCAGCGAGGGCAAAGATGCACCTTTTTTGCGTAACAGGGCCACGCCTAGAGTCGAGGTAATATCTCGCATTGTCTCTCCAAGCATAACACGTATTTATTCTATACTTCGCTCCTGCATCAGACTCAAATAACTTCCGTGGAACCTGATTATTAGGAACTAATAATTGGGCCTGAAGTTGAAAGTGAATCAGCCCTATAGTGATCAGAATTATCGGCTGGGGAAGCCGGAATACGAACTTCATTGAACAACATACGACACAATCAATCGCTGTCAATAGACCCCTGGAGAAAATCTGAAAACCCAAAAAGAAGCTGCCCTAAACTCGCTCTACAGCCCAATGGGCCCATCAAGTCGTTCGCCATCCATCTCGTAAATTCCCACCAGATAACCGTTTTCCAAAACCTCACCCACCTTGAGGGTGCCGAAGATAGTCACGGGCACATCCATCACCGGTTTCACCCCCTTGCCCTTGGGCATGCGCACACTCACCCATTCATTTATCTTTGGGACCGCCCCGTAACAGCACATGGACTGATCACGTAGAATCAGTAATTCGGTAATCTTTCCAT
>CAZAIZ010000362.1:0-2370 GCA_964485275.1 uncultured Pedosphaera sp. | reverse complement strand
GGCGCCGGATTCTTGTAAGCGATCTGGCTGGTCGCAGTAACATCGTGATGAAGGCCCAGGAGATGGGCATACGCATTGATAATGATACACCTGAACTGCAGGGTATTCTTGCGGCGGTAAAGGAACAGGAGCATCAAGGCTACGATTATGAAGGGGCGGAAGGATCACTGGCGCTGTTGATCCGAAAGGCGTTGGGACGCGTGGAGCCGGCGTTCCACCTGGAAGCTTATCACGTATCGGCTCGTGGTGATGCTGAAGAACACCTCTGTGAGGCGACAGTGAAAGTGACTGTTGGAGGGAAGTCCGCCCACACCGTGGCCTATGGTGATGGGCCGGTAAATGCCCTTGATCAGGCTTTGCGCAATGCCCTGCGCGGTTTTTATCCTGTGTTAAAGCAGGTGAGGCTTACTGATTACAAGGTGCGTATCTTGAACTCATCACGGGGTTCGGGCACAGCGGCCAAGACCCGGGTTCTTATTGAGTCTACCGATGGCAAGGATCGTTGGTATACGGTGGGCGTAAATGAAAATATAATTGATGCCAGCCTGCAGGCCTTGCTGGATAGCATCGAATTTCGTCTGTTGAAGAAATAACCCTCTTTTAAAAAGGCACCTTTAATTTCATAATCGATGGCGGAAATTCCCAAGGCATACGAACCACAGGAGGTCGAAGACAAATGGTATGCATTCTGGGAGGAGGGCGACTGTTTTAAAGCGGATCCGGAGCGTGTTAGCGATAAGCGTCCTGCCTACTCAATAGTCATCCCGCCACCCAATGTGACAGGTGTGCTGCATATGGGGCATGTGCTAAACAACACCATTCAGGATATTTTGGCCCGCAAGGCGCGCATGGATGGCAAGGAGGTGTTGTGGTTGCCCGGCACCGATCATGCCGGTATTGCCACCCAAAGTGTCGTGGAGCGCAAATTGCGGAAGGATGGTGTGATGAAGCATCGTGACGACCTTGGCCGCGAGAAGCTTCTGGAGCATATCTGGGAGTGGAAAGAAAAGCACGGCGGTATTATCATTGAGCAACTCAAGAAACTAGGTGCTTCCTGTGATTGGTCGCGTCTACGCTTCACCATGGATGAGGAGTACACAAAGTGCGTGCAGCGTGTCTTTGTGGATCTTTATGAGAAAGGGCTCATTTACCGTGGTAAACGCATGGTTAATTGGTGCCCCAAATCCTTGACGGCTCTTTCTGATGAGGAGGTCATCATGAAGGTGCAGGAGAGCCAGCTCTTTTATTTCAAGGTGCAGGTTGCTGAGGAACCTGGAACCTGGCTTGAAATTGCAACTACCCGGCCTGAGACTATTCCTGGAGATACCGCTATTGCTGTTAATCCCAAGGATCCCCGTTACGGCCATCTGGTGGGCAAACACGCCATTCGGCCCCTGCCTGTTGAGGATCAGCTGCCCCTGCCGATTGTGGCCGATGAACACATCGATATTGAGTTTGGCACGGGTGTGCTAAAGGTAACTCCGGCACACGACAAGGCGGACTTTGAGATTGGTCAACGTCATGGGGTGCAGGCAGTTGAAGTCATTGATGAGTCTGGCAAGATGAGCGATTTGGCCGGGGCTGATTTGGCCGGGTTGGATCGTTTCAAGGCGCGCAAGGTGGCCGCCGCCAAGCTCGAGGAACTGGGCGCGCTAGTAAAGACTGAGGATTATACAAACAATGTTGGTTTCAGTGAGCGTGCGGATGTTCCGGTTGAACCACGTTTGTCTGAGCAGTGGTTTTTAAAATACCCTAGCCAGGATTCCTCACGCGCATGCGTGGCTGATGGTACGATGAAGTTTTATCCTGAACGCTGGACAAAAACCTATGACTACTGGATGGGGGGGCTTCAAGATTGGTGTATCAGTCGTCAGCTTTGGTGGGGGCACCGGATTCCTGTTTGGTATCGTGGTGAAGAGATTTATTGTGGATTAAATGCTCCTGAGGGGGATGGGTGGCAGCAGGACCCTGATGTGCTTGATACCTGGTGCAGTTCTTGGTTGTGGCCCTTTGCGACCATGGGTTGGCCTGAAGAGACCAAAACCCTTAAGAAGTTTTATCCCACCACAGATCTTGTTACCGGACCTGATATCATTTTCTTCTGGGTGGCCCGGATGATTATGGCGGGATACGAGTACCGCGGTGAGTTGCCGTTCCGAAATGTTTACTTCACTGGAATCATTCGTGACAAGAAGGCCCAGAAGATGTCCAAGAGTCTGGGTAATTCACCTGATCCCTTGGAGTTGATCGCCAAGTATGGGGCTGATGCGCTGCGCTTTGGCACCATGCGCAGCGCACCGCAGGGGCTGGATGTCCTCTTTGATGAGAAGGACGTTGAATTGGGTCGCAATTTTGCCAATAAGCTTTGGA
>CAZAIZ010000361.1:0-2377 GCA_964485275.1 uncultured Pedosphaera sp. | reverse complement strand
GCGCTACCTCGAATTATCCCTTCAGTTGGTATGAAGTTTGCCGCTGTAAAACCCAGCTCACGAAGTTTTTCGAATCCTGCAGGATTCGCTGTAAATGTTTCAGACACCTTGTAATGAGGTTGAATCTCAGCGATTTCATAACCGGGACCCTTTTTTCCCATATCTTCTTTGGTTGTTGGGAGACCTGTGAAATTCACACCAGCTCTTGCGTCAATTGGAGCAACCCATCGATTTGAAACAGGCCTGGCCTTCTTCCCATTTGAGCAGTAGGGATCAATGAATCCAGCATAGATAGTTTTGCCCTTCATGTCCCACACTCGATAGTCTTCAGGTATTGAAACCTTATCTTGTGGCAACACATTTTCAATCCGTCCATTCCTAATCAATATTGTGGCACTCTCCAAAACTAAACCCGGCTTAATGTAAACACGCCCTCCTCTCAGGGCGTGTATTCCCAAGGCTTTTGGCCGGGTTCCCGGCGGGTGAATTGCTGCCCCTGTCAGGTCAAAACCTGACAGCAGTAATGCCGTTACACACAGGATGAAAGAATGCATGAGTTCAACGGTAGAACGGAGTATCCTGAAGGGCAACGGATTTGTTTGCTGTCACTGAGGCACTTGTGTAGCTTTCAGTTTTGAATGGATAATGCTGAGACATTCCGTATTGGAGTACTTGGCTCGGGTAATGGGAGCAATTTGATTGCCATTGCCGAAGCCATCGGGCGGGGTGAAGTCCCGGTGAAAATTGCATTAGTGCTAAGTGACGTCAAGGAGGCCGAAATCTTACACCATGCAAGAAGAATGGGCTTAATGGCACGTTACATTGCCCCTGGAAAATATCGCACAAAACTTAATGAAGAAGCCGAAAGGTCTTATTCCAACGCCCTTCAGGAAGCTGATGTGGACCTGGTGGTTTTGGCTGGATTTATGAGGATTCTGAAAGGTGAATTTCTTAAGTCTTTCCCCGGGAAAGTAATAAATATTCACCCTTCGCTTCTCCCTTCATTTCCAGGCTTGCAAGCTTGGAACCAGGCCCTGGATTATGGAGTGAAATACACGGGTGCAACCGTTCACTTTGTAGATCAAGGCATTGATTCAGGCGCTATCATTGCCCAAGAATCGGTGCCGTTACTCGACGGAGACACCCCTGAAAGCCTCCTGAAAAGAATCCAGCAAGCCGAACATCATATTTACCCCAAGGCTATCGCAGACATCGCAGATGGACGCATCACCTCCAGGGGGCGTCGCACCTATCGCTCGCCAATATAAATCCACAAAAAAGAAAAAAAGATTCGCTTTTGAAGTCATACAATGGCAAACCAACCGACTCGCAACGGCGGGTTCTCCTGACAGGATCCACCCTCCATGCGTTGCAAGTTCCCGTATGAGTCGAAAAAGAAAACAGCTGAAATTTGGCCTGCCCAAAGGAAGCCTGCAGGATGCAACCGTTGAAAAGCTGGCCAAAGCTGGCTGGAATGTTCGCGTCAGTAGTCGTTCCTATATTCCCTATGTGGACGATGAAGAATTGGAAATCAGGACGATTCGCGCACAGGAAATGAGCATCTATGTAGAACGAGGGTATCTCGACTGTGGAATTACCGGGCTGGACTGGATTCAGGAAAACAACTCCAAGGTCGAGGAGGTTGGCGAATTCCTGTTCAGCAAATCAACCCGCCGACCCGCCAGATGGGTTCTGGCTGTTCCCCAGAAGTCGAGGGTTAAGTCTGTAAAGGACTTGAATGGGAAACTCATCGCCACCGAGGTTGTTGGCATGACCAAACGCTGGCTGAAAAAGAATGGCGTTAAAGCGGATGTCGAATTTTCCTGGGGGGCCACTGAAGTCAAGGCTCATGAACTGGTCGATGCCATCGTTGAAGTAACTGAAACCGGGAATAGCTTGCGGGCCAACAACCTTCGCATAGTGGATGAGCTCATGAGCAGCACCCCCCGCCTCATCGCCAACAGGGACTCATGGAAAAACCAATGGAAGAGGAATAAAATTGAAACCATGGCCATGCTTTTAAGGGGAGCCATAGATGCCGAGACCAAGGTAGGCCTTAAATTAAATATTAAACAATCTAATCTTGAGACCCTTCTTGAACAGCTCCCCTCGCTTCGCAACCCCACAGTTAACCAGCTTGCCCAGAAAGGGTGGGTTGCCGTGGATACAGTTATTGATGAGCATGTCGCCAGAGAAATCATTCCTGAATTAAAGGCATCGGGAGCCGAGGGAATTATTGAATACCCCTTGAATAAGGTTGTCTATTAGGCTTTTACACGGAAAACTCAAAGAACAAACACATGGGATCATTAAAGAAAAGGCGTAAAGCCAAAATCAACAAGCACAAGCGTAAAAAAGCTTCACGGGCAAACCGCCA
>CAZAIZ010000360.1:0-2377 GCA_964485275.1 uncultured Pedosphaera sp. | reverse complement strand
ATCGGTTCGTCTATCGAAGGCACTAGGGCAAAATCTCCTTCACGATCAAAACGTATTGCGCCGTATTGCCAAGGCAGCAGATTTGCATAAAGACGATCAGGTCCTTGAGATTGGGCCGGGACTGGGAGCATTAACTGAACATCTCCTGGAGGCAGTAAATGAATTGACCGCCATCGAGAAGGACCAGCGTTTGCATAAACACCTTAACAAACGGTTTGCCGAACAGGACAAGTTACACCTGATACACCATGATGCACTAAAGTATTTTGAGAATCTGAAGGTCGACTGGAGTAGCTGGAAACTGGTATCCAACCTCCCCTACAGTGTGGCTTCACCGTTATTGGTGGATCTGGCTGCCATGCCAAAGGGCCCACAGCGACTGGTCGTCACTGTACAGTGGGAAGTAGGCCAGCGACTGAATGCCCAGCCTTCCACTCGTGACTACAGCAAACTCACCCTGCTGGTTGGCTGCCGATACAAGATAAAGGAAATCTTCAAGATATCACCCCACTGTTTTTTCCCAGAACCACGTGTGGATTCAGCCTGCCTAACCCTTGATCGACGCACCAAGCCCCTGTTCACGGACGAACTGCACAAGCCCTATACCTCGGTCGTGAAGCGAGCGTTCAGTCAGCGCCGAAAAATGATGCGGAAAAACCTAAAAGGGGGGTGGCCAGAGGAAAAACTCGACGCAGCAATGGCTGCGGTAAATCTTGATTCAAAGATTCGTGCCGAGAAAGTATCCATGGACCAATTTGTGATGCTAACCAAAGAGTTACATGATGGATGAGGACATTTTTGACGTTGTCAACGAACACGATGAAGTGGTTGACCAACTGGCTCGGAGTCTGGTGCATACCCAAGGACTGCGACACCGGGCCGTGCATGTACTCGTATTCAATAACAAAGGACATACGTTCCTCCAGTTGAGATCAAAAACAAAAGACAATGACCCCGGCCTTTGGGACAACTCCTGCAGTGGACATGTGGATGCCGGAGAAAGTTATGCCGTAGCCGCAGAGCGGGAACTAATGGAGGAAATTGGACTATTGGTAGAAAAACCACTTGAGGAACTTTTCAGGCTAGAGGCCTGCCCAGAAACTGGGATGGAATTTATTACCGTCTTCATGACTGAATCTGAAGGCCCGTTTGAACTTTGCGCTGAAGAAATTGATGAAGGCCGGTGGGCCTCCACTACTGAAATCCGTCTCGCCCTGCGAGCGGAACCGGAAAACTACACGCCAACTTTCCGAATGATTTGGGAACAACTAAAGAATTCGAACTAAACCTTCAGCATCCTGCACCACAACAAATTTATAAACACTTTGCTGCAAACTAAAAGGGACATCCCCGGCTAACTCAGGAACAGTCAGTAGTCGACGTGCATTGAGTGCAAGTTTGATGGATTCATTTATGTTATCACTGCAAGACTGATGCACTGAGCGAGCGATTTGAGCAGAATCCTCAATGTCATCAAATAAATCCCATAATGCATCAGCCATTGCCCCTGCCGCCAAAGTGTCCTCCATTGCCGCCTCTTCAAAAGTGCCACTGCAAACCAGCACGAGCCGCTCAGGCTTTACTAATCGCAATTGATCAATGGTGGCCTGTAAGTTCAGGAAACTACCCACCAACACTTCCTTTGCCCCAAGGCAGGCGCGAAGGGCGCGAGTGCCGTTGGTGGTGGTGGTGATGAGGGTTTTGCCAGCAACCATCTCGGCGGTGTATTCGCGCGGGGAATTGCCAAGGTCAAACTCTGTGCCACCGGTTTGTGCGGCGGTGATGCGCAGCCCATCGCGTTCTCCGCACAGGAGGGCTTCGGGATGTTCGGCCTTGGCCGCTAGAGCCTCATCAATAGTGGCCACGGGCAGGATCTGCTCTGCGCCATTGGCCAGCGCGGTGATCATGCTGCTGGTGGCCCGCAGGATGTCCAGCACCACGCAGGTGGTCCCCGACAAGTCGGTTTGGGCCAGTGCCTCGAAATCTGCGGGGGTGAAGGTGGTTTGCAGGCTCACGGTCGCTGGTTTATACGGGCGACAGATGCCACGGGGCGACTCCCAAATGCTGAGCAAAACGTCTTGTCAATTCAATATCGGATGGAAATTCGGGTTGGTGTGGTGTGGCGGGAGGCGTAGGGTGGCGGCACATGAAGCGGATTCTGTTGATGATTGGGTTGGTGGCGTTGATGGGGTGCGGGAAGAAGGAAACACCGAAACCTCAAGAACAGACAAAAGCCCCTTCAAAACCCACTGTCCCCGATTCGGAAAAAAGCCAACCTAAACCAATACCCAAGAAGAAAACTCCACAGCCCAAGCCCAAGCCGGAGCCGACCAAAGCCAAGGCAACCGCAGGGGACAAGCTATGGGAATTTGAAACG
>CAZAIZ010000359.1:0-2401 GCA_964485275.1 uncultured Pedosphaera sp. | reverse complement strand
CCCACTGCCAAGCTGACTGATTATTGCATTAACCTGGGCCCGCGAGCGGAGCGTATCCGCTGCGTGAGCTTGGGCGATGAAATCAGCCTTCCTAAACCCGGCGGCATGGCAGCTACCACTGGCATGGTTGCGTGGCTCAAGAGCCGCGGTCTTAAGCCCGCCGACGTACTTCCCGCCGCGACCAATTGGAACGCCATCAAGTACGAGACCACCGACAATGCAAAGGTTGCGCGACCGGGCGTCTTTTATTGGTCACGTCGTTACCAACATCACTTCGGCATTCAAGCCATCAAGAAACGGACTGACATCCTCCGTAAGCACCTGCCCAATGCCGGTATCGGTGCGAACTATTCGCCACATTACCCGGCCAAACACCGGTATCTTGGTGAAGTCCACAAATGGGTAACCATCTTTCGTGAGGAAGGCATGACCATGCCGTGGAGTGAGGACTATATTTTCCAGATGCCAGTCGCAACACAACAGATGAATAACATCAATCTCGATCTGTTACGGGCAGGGGTGCGCGGAAAACCAAAACAAAAAATCCACTACTACTGCATGCCTCATTGGCCTGGGCAGATCCCGGAAAACTGGCGGCGGCTTTTTTATGGTGCGCTCGGTCACGGCATGCAGGTGGTGAACCTCTTTGAGTTTCGCCCTGTCCACGCCGCCTATACTGAGAACCACTGCAGTAATCCTGAAACCTATCGTACAATACTCCGCAGCTTCCGCGAACTGGGATTGTTTGAAGACATCATTCAGTCTGGTCGCAAACGCCCGGCCAAGGCCGCACTATGGTTCAGTGAGACAGGCGATATATGGTCTGATAATAAAGGTTCCTTCGGAGCCGGAAAACGAACCCTTTATGCGGCAGTAATCCACCAGGATATTCCACTGGATTTTATTATTAAGGGCGAGTCATTAAACGAGTACCACGTTTTATTTCTTACTGACGCGCACGTGTCACGCCGGGATTCTGCTGCCATTGCCAAATGGGTTGGGACTGGCGGCACTCTCTTTGCCACTGCTGGGGCAGGCATGTTTGATGAACTGAACCAACCCAATACCTTGTTGCGCAATGTGCTGGGAGTGAAACCCATTGCGCTGGACTCCCCGGAAAACTCTCAGGTGGAAATGGTGAAACAGGATCTACCTTTCGCTTCACCCATTGATGAAATTACCGACACGGGCGAACCGACTCCGATATTTGGGGTGCGCAGTCGCGTGAAAGCTGATGGAGCAAAAATGCAGCTCAAATTCAAAAACAACACTCCCGCCCTCACGCTTAACGCTCAAGGTCAGGGGCAGGCATACTACGCGGCATTTCTACCGGGATTAACCTATTTTCTTCCCGGCACCCCCAAGGTGCCGGTTGACCGCGGCACACACGCGAATGCCTCGGCACACCTCATCCCCAATCAGTTTCACGTAACGATGGAAAAATTACTGCAAGTGGGTAGGGAGTCTGCATTCAATCCTATTAGGTGCTCCAACAAACTGGTTGAGGCCAACATCATCGATTCACCCAAGGGTAGTGTCGTTATTCTAACCAATTGGAGCAGTAGGCCAATCAAGGAGCTTGAAATACAGCTGCCGCCTGATCTAGCAAAGAGGAAGCTGTCGGTTGCTTCAGGGGTAAATCACCAAAGGGAAGGTAACGTAATCAGAATGGATCTTAAGGTGGCCGATGCATTAATTCTAAGATGAAATATTTTCTCACCTTATTAACGATTTGTGTTTTTGGCTGTGCGGCGCCACCCAAACGGATCGCTGCAGTCGTTACTGAGTACCGCCACAACTCACACGCCGATGTCATCGTCAGTCGCCTGCTGCTGACCCACACCCTGGATGGAAAGGGAGAACGTCCAAACCTGAAGCTGGTTTCACTCTATACCGACCAGGTTCCCGACAACGATACCAGTCGCAAATGGGCCAAAAAGTTTAACGTTCCCATTTATCAGACCGTAGAACAAACCCTCACCCACGGCACCGGCAAGCTGGCTGTTGATGGCGTGTTGCTGGTGGCCGAACACGGCAAGTACCCAAAGAACGCAACAGGAAACACCATTTATCCCAAACGACGGCTTTTTAATGAGGTGCAGAAGGTCTTTCGCAAGACGGGGCAAACCGCCCCTGTATTCGTGGACAAACATCTGGCAGATAACTGGACTGATGCCAAGTGGCTGCATGATACGGCCAGAGAACTTAAAGTGCCGTTGATGGCCGGCTCATCACTTCCGGTGCTCTGGCGTTATCCTCCGGTAGATGTGAAGCGCGGGGCCAAGCTAAAGGAAATCGTAGCCGTTTCCTATCACACGCTTGATGCTTATGGATATCATGCTTTGGAAATGGTCCAATGCCTGAGTGAACGCCGTGCTGGAGGAGAGACCGGTGTCAAGCA
>CAZAIZ010000358.1:0-2422 GCA_964485275.1 uncultured Pedosphaera sp. | reverse complement strand
TTTTATTGACTTGGTTGAAGGAGAAATATGAAGCGCAGATAATTGCCTTTTGCGCGGATGTTGGGCAAGAGGAGGAACTGAAAGGCCTGGATAAAAAGGCGAAGCAGACGGGTGCTTCAAAGATGTATATAGACGACCTCCGCGAAGAGTTTGCTTCGGACTTTATTTTTCCAATTATTCAGGCCGGAGCTATCTACGAGGATCAATATTACCTAGGAACTAGCATTGCGCGTCCCTTGATTGCTAAGAGGATGGTTGAAATTGCCAAGAGAGAAAGAGCGCATGCAATTGCCCATGGGGCAACGGGAAAGGGGAACGATCAGGTTCGCTTTGAATTAACCGCTGCAGCCTTGGCTCCCGAAGTCCAGATAATCGCGCCCTGGAGAATGGAGGAGTTCCGCGCCCAGTTTCCTGGCCGAAAAGAAATGATCCGCTACTGCAAAGCTCAAGGGGTTGATGTGGAGGCCAGCGCCAGCAAGCCTTACAGCATGGATCGCAACTTGTTACATATCTCCTATGAGGCTGGCATATTGGAGGATACGTGGTTTGATGCATTTAGCGCCAAAAACAAAGGCATGTTCAAGTTGTCAGTTGCCCCTGAGGAAGCACCTGATAAGGCTGAGTATGTAAATCTAGAATTTGAGAAAGGCAATTGTGTGGCCGTGAACGGACGACAGCTAACCCCTTTGGGGGTAATGCAAAAGTTAAATAGATTGGGGGGCAAACACGGCATTGGCAGGGTTGACATCGTGGAAAACCGGTTTGTTGGCATGAAGAGCAGGGGCGTTTACGAAACACCAGGAGGAACAATACTTCATTTTGGGCACCGCCAAATGGAAAGCATAACCATGGACAGGGAGGTAATGCATATCCGGGATTCATTAATCCCAAAATATTCAGAATTGGTCTATAACGGTTTTTGGTACGCACCTGAAAGGGAAGCGATGCAGGCACTTGTATCTGAAACTCAAAAAATGGTGTCCGGAACCGTTCGGTTAAAGCTTTATAGGGGGGGAGTATATACCGCAGGACGAAAATCCTCCCTGAGTCTCTACAGTCCGGATATTGCCACTATGGAGGCGGACCCAACGAAATCCTATAATCAGGATGATGCCACAGGCTTTATTAATCTAAACGCTTTAAGGCTAAGGGTGCGCTCAAGGGTTCAATGCAACAAGAAGTCTGATCGAAAGAAGTAGGCTTTAACGCTGCTCAGGCAGTTTGACCTGTGCATGGATATTGGTGATGCCCGCTTCTTGGGCAATGTCTCTCACGTTAACAACCTCCCCGAAAGGGGCGTTTTCATCTGCCTGTATTATCAGGTTGATTGATGGTTTACTTATTACCCGAAGTGAAAATTCAGAGCGAAGCTCGGATGCGGTGACAGATTTATTGCTCAGACGAATGTGCGGGGCGGTTTTATCAATACGCACTAAGAGGGACTTTTCCGATTCAGCTATAGAACTGCCTGCGTGTTTTGACGTGGGCAGTGTCATATCAAGTGCCGGGATTCTCTCTTTGAAAGTGGTCGTAATGACAAGAAAGATCAACACAACCATTAGCACGTCTATCAGTGATACAATGATGACCGAAGGAGCCGACCTTTTCTTATTGGCGCGAAACTGCATGTTAATCGGCACGTGAATATTGACTGCGCAGAAATTGGTCGCACAAATTTTCCATTTCAATCGACAGGGTTTCAACCTTTCTATTGAAATAGCTCCAGCCAATTAGTGATGGAATGGCAACCACGAGCCCCAGTAAAGTTGCCTTCAGGGCAATACTAATACCTTCGGAAAATAGGGCTGTTTGCTCTGCTGTTGCCTCCACACCCATTCCCTGGAAAAGGGTTATCAAACCAAATATGGTTCCGACGAGGCCTAGGAGAGGGGCCACTCCAGTAACTATTTCAAGTATCACGATTCCTCTTTCCATTTTGGAAACTTCAGCTCTAGCACGGGTTTGCAGTAACTCCATGTTTTCGCCTCTGGGCAGGTGCAGATGATCGATTGCACAACTAATTAATTGCCCATAGGGTGAATGAAATTTATTGGCGGTTGTGCGGAGGGATAAAACCTCGTCTTGGGTGCTGCAGACTCCCTGCAGTTCCACCAATCGAGCAGGGATTACAACGTTGCGACGAAGGGCCAGGCTCCGCTCAACGATGAGGAAAAGGCTTACCATTGATGTGAAAATTAATACGCCTATTATTGTGTTTTTCATCGTCGATGGCGGAGGGGTCATGTGTGCCTCTGGGGCCGGAACTGCCTGTCGGTCAGTTGCTTCAGCACGAATATCATAAGCACTAAATAGCAGAAAGGTGAAGCATGCTAGGAGACAGGTTCGCAAAGGGTTCATCGGACTAGATAATTGAATGTGATTCTGCAGCGTCTCGGGCCATTGCCTAGTTGTTGGCGCATAG
>CAZAIZ010000357.1:0-2423 GCA_964485275.1 uncultured Pedosphaera sp. | reverse complement strand
TTTCCTCAGCCGGAGGTTCACTGGCTGCCATGGCCGCAATGATGCAGGCCATGGAGGGCCGGGCCCAGGAAAGTGAAGGCAAGGATACCACCCGGCGCACGGATGACTCCACACCGCCAGTCAAGATGGGCCTAATTGGATACGGACCCCACGGACGGGATATTGCCCGCAACCTTGCCCAACTTCCCAGTGCACCATTGGTGGCCGTCAGTGACAACTATGGCGCCATGCTGCGCCGCTCCAAACGCGAACACCCCGAGAGCAAGGGATATGAAAATTATCAGGATCTACTAAAAGATAAGAACGTCGAGGGGGTCATCATTGCCACTGGCCCTCACGAGCATAAACAGATCGTAATCGACGCACTTAAGGCCGGTAAACACGTATACTGCGAGGCGCCATTAGCCCACACTCTTGATGATGCCCGTGCCATTACTCAGGCTGCCCTCGCCAATCCCAAGCAGAATTTTCAACCAGGGCTCCACTTTCGCAGTGAACCACAGCGCCACTTTATGTTCCCCTTCATGCGGGCAGGAGCCATTGGGAAAGCGGTTCACGCGCGCACCCAATGGCATAAGAAAACCAGTTGGCGTAGAGTTTCTCCTAATGCAACCCGGGAGAAGGCTATCAATTGGCGCCTGAATAAAGAGATTTCACCCGGCCTTGCCGGCGAAATCGGAATGCACCAGGCCGATTTAATAAACCATTTACTCAAACTCACACCAGTAGCCGTTAATGGTTTTGGTAATACCGTCCAGTGGCGTGATGGAAGGCAGGTTCCTGATACGGTGAACCTGGTCTATGAGTATGAGAACGGATTCTCACTGACACAGGAACTCACTCTTTCCAACTCATTTGATGGCGAATACGAGGTCATGCACGGCACCAACAGTGCAGTCATGCTTCGCGGCACACAGGCTTGGATGTACAAGGAAGCCGATGCCCCGCTCATTGGCTGGGAAGTATACGCACGCAAGATGCCCCACTATGGATCTCCTGGAGTAGTGCTCGCTGCAGGAGCCACTACACTGGGTAAAAGCGGTAAAAAACTTTATCAGGAATCCACCTTCACTCAATCGCCTCTTTTCTATAGCCTAGAAGCCTTCGCCTACAACTCTCATCAGGTTAAGAGTGCAGTAGAAGATTTTCTCGACACCTTTGGTGAAGCCGATGCCGATACTTTGGCTGATTATATAGCCGATCAACTGGGTGAAACTAATAGCCTTTTACCTGCCGCCAACGCAGTTCAGGGTTATCAGGCAAATGTAATAGCCCTCAAGGCCAATGAAGCAGTGAATACCGGCAAACGCATTGAAATCACCGAAAAAGATTTAACCGTTTAATCTTAGAAATATACATCATGAAAAAAATTCTTTTTCTCTCCCTAGTTCTTTTCGCTCTATCTGCGCCGGCAGAAGTTTTCAAGGCCAAGTTCGGCCTGAGCAAGCTGATCATCGATGGCGATTCCAGCGTGCACAAATGGAAGGTGGAAACCAAGGTGATTGGTGGCTTCCTCGACGTAGATGCCACGGCGCTGAAAAAACCCGGCACGGTCAGTTCAAAAGGTTCTGTGATTGTGCCTGTGCGCCAGCTTAAAAGCGGTAAAAAGCGCATGGATGAAGTAATGCATGCGGCCATGAATGAGCCGAAGCATAAACTCATCAAGTTCACCATCAGCACTCTTGAAGTAAAATCCGTGAAAGACGGCGTATCCAGTTGTACCGGTGGAGGAACCATCCAGATTAACGGCATTACCAAGCCTTTAACCATGGAGGTGAAAATTACTCAAACCGGAGATAAATTAACCGTGGAAGGACACACTCCACTAAAGATGACCAGTTTCGGCATCAAGCCGCCCTCTCCCAAGTTGCCTACCGGCAACATTGTTACCAAGGATGAGGTAAAAATCAGCTTCTCCTGGGTCACAGTCAAGTGACTCAAGCAAAGCGATTACATCCGTGGTATACCAGGCTATGGCGACTGGCCCGACTGGATTATATCAAGATTCTCCGCACTAAGGGAGCTCCCACCCAAGTAGCCCGAGGAGTAGGGTATGGTATTTTTATTGAGCTAATTTTCTTCCCCACACTCGGCCTGGCATTTTTCTTGATGTACCCCATTAATAAATACCTCAAGGGCCATATGGGGGCATCCATGGCGGGTTTTGTTTTCGCCAAACTGTTCGCATTTCTCACCATCCCTCCCAGCTTCATTCTCGGAAGTAAAATCCTTAGTTTACAGAACTATGGTGACAAATTTATGACCGCTGAGGAAAAGCTAAAACCACTTGGAGAAATCTGGAACGTGGTAAAGGATTTATTTAGCTCAGGAGAACTCATCAAAGCACTGGCCGGATGGACTGTAGGGGCATCAGTTTTCGGATTGGTTCTGGGTACCGTTGGATTTTTCATCACTCGCACTGC
>CAZAIZ010000356.1:0-2425 GCA_964485275.1 uncultured Pedosphaera sp. | reverse complement strand
CCAACGGTATGTGCCATTGAGGGATTATTTTATGCCCAGAACGTAAAGACGGCGTTGATTATGGGCGAAGCCCGTGGGGCGGCTTTGGCAGCCGTGGCTGAGGGAGGAATGGAAATATTTGAAATCGCACCGCGCAAGGTAAAGCAGTCCATTGTGGGTTATGGTAATGCGCAGAAGATTGCCGTGGCCAAGATGGTGCAGCGCATGCTTAAACTTGGTGAGGTGCCCGAGGCAGATGCTGCTGATGCGCTGGCTTTGGCCCTGACATACGCGCATTTGAACAAACGTTTTGCCATCGACCCCGCCCAGAAAATATAATGTTCCAGCTGCATGATCGCATTTCTTAAAGGCACGCTTTCTGAAGCACTTCCCACTCAGGTTGTTATTGACGTGAACGGGGTGGGCTATGAGGTTCTTATTCCCTTGTCATCCTTCGATAAACTTCCGACTCCCGGGAGTGAAGTGAAGTTGCTGACGCATTTGGCAATTCGGGATGATGCCCACGTACTGTACGGTTTCAGCACGGAAACTGAACGTGATCTTTTTCGTCAACTAATCCGTCATGTAACCGGTATCGGGCCCAAGATAGCACTGAATGTTTTGAGTGGAACCACTCCAGCCTCTTTTCAGGCTGCGGTGGCTAATGGCGATGTGAAGGCGCTTTCAGGGGTCAGTGGTGTGGGTAAAAAAACCGCTGAACGCATTGTGGTTGAACTAAAGGATAAACTTGGCGATGGAACGGATATCGAATTTGAATCTGGTGCGTCTGTTTCCCCTGAAAATCAAAAGATGGCTGATGCCATAGCCGCCCTGGAGGCATTGGGATCCAAGCCGAAGGATGCTCAGGATGCAATACGGGCGGCCATTACCATGTTGGGGCCCGATAAACCAGTTGATGAGTTGGTACGCGCGGCACTTCAGAAAGGTAAATGAGTCAATTAGACCAATCTGCCGCGGTGGTTGTGCCGCATTCTCTGCGATGGCATGGAGAACTGGCTGTAGCTGCCGCGTATGTTTTATATCGATCCCTATCAACCACCTTGCGTGTCCATTTTGAGGATACACATGGGGTGATGCCTGAATTACGCAAAGGCCCCATCATTATGGCTTTTTGGCATAATCGTCTTGCCTTATCACTGCCTGTGTACCGCCATTTTTTTCCGAGAGTTCAACCACATCGTCAGGCAGTGGCTTTGGTTAGTGCCAGTAAGGATGGGGCGCTTTTGGCCCACTTGATGGACCATCATGGGGTTAAGGCTGTACGGGGTTCGAGTAGTCGGCGGGGATCACAGGCCCTGCGTGAATTGGTTTCCTTGATTCGTCGTGGTTATGATGTGGGTATTACTGTTGACGGTCCTCGTGGTCCAAAATATGACGTGAAAGAAGGGATTGTGTTGTTGGCACAGCTGACCGGCTTACCCGTGGTACCGATGTCGGGCCATATTCACTCGAAAAAGATCTTTGGTAGCTGGGATGCATTTCAATTGCCCTTACCATTTGCGCGGTGTGACTTTCGTGTGGGACAACCGGTGCGCTTACCACGCGAATCAGGCCCCGAGGAACGCGAGGCAGCCCGGTTGCTCATTCAGGAGCGGTTGAGGGAAATAACCACTGATTAATCAGCGCAGGTCGCGGTATTTCTTCCGCTTTTCTTGGATGGATAATATATAGTCCCTGGTGGAGGGGAATTCAATTGCTTCAATGAAGGCGACACTGTTGGTGGCTGCATCTCCTGAATTCCACTTCAACACGTTGGACCGGCCTGCGTTATATTCTGCCAGACCATAGATGATGGGTTTGTCAGTGTGTTGGTGATGGCTGATTGCCTTTTTGAGATACCAAGTGCCTGCCAGAACGTTGCTTTTGGAATCGATCAGTTGGTTGTGATGAAAATTGGTAATGCCTTCGGCTTTCGCCCATTCGCCTGCGGCTACATCCCGAATTTGCATTAGCCCAAGTTCACCGGCTGCACCCCGTGCTTTTGGGTTAAAGCGGCTCTCACGCCAGATCACAGCCTTAATCAGTGCAGGATCCATCTCGTAAATGGAGGCGGCAGCAATTATAGTCGCATCCTGACTGTGGTCGAGCTGATAGGCCCGCCACCACCACAAGGCAGCTAAATCGATCACGATTACCGCTAGAATGATCAACAGGATTTTGGGTTTCACTGAGTCGGTTTTAGTCCAATAGGAGGGAAGCGTCGAGAGCCCTGTGAGTTAATTAATCTCGCTCCACTTGCCACGGGTCGCAAGGGTGTGGTGTGGTTGCGCGCGTGACACTCGAAATAGCCCTGCGCAAGGAGTTCGATTACTCCATCCCGCCTGAATTTGAGGGTAAGGTGGAGGTGGGGACTCGTGTGAAGGTGCCCTTTGGACGGCGCGAAGTATTGGGTTGTGTAACCGGCCTGACCCAACAATCGGAATAT
>CAZAIZ010000355.1:0-2448 GCA_964485275.1 uncultured Pedosphaera sp. | reverse complement strand
TGCTCTCACCTTTCATCCAGTATTTTTGTCGGCTGCGACTCCAGAAATGCGTTTTACCGGTCTTGAGAGTGTCGGCAATGGAATCGGCATTCATCCAAGCCATCATGAGCACGCGCCCCGTGCCTTCCTCCTGAATAATGGCCGGGATTAAGCCATCACCACTAAATTTCAATTTGTCGATAAAAGACATGCACTTGGTTTACCGCAGGCCACTGATGCAGCACAGGAAAAAAGGGTTTAGACTGGCAGGCCTTTACGAACCGGCGAGATCAGAGAATTCACCGGCATCAAAGTAGGATCCCTGACATTGCCCACATTTCTCGAAAACAATCGCTCCGCGCTGCGTGTTTTTTTTGCGGCGCAACCAGGCCGGGTTCATCTTGGTTTGGCAATGGGGACAATTAACCCCTTTATAACCTCCGGGCGTATCGGCTAAGGGAGATTCTCCTTCAGGATTACGATCCCAGATGCAGTCACTATCCAGCGTGGCACCACCCGGCAGAGCCATGAGCTGGTCGCACTCCATGGCATCAAACCAGATCCCCTGACAACCGGTACACCGATCGACGGTAACTTCCCCGAAAACAACGGGCTCCATTTGCTGACTACAAGCCGGGCACTGCATGGGATGGAGTTTATTGGCGTAGCTCAGGGTGGCAAGGGTGAAACCCAGATGGGGGCTTATTAAACCAACCGTACCGGAATGTCCGCCTTGGCCAGATGCTCTTTCACCTCGCCCACGGTATATTCGCCAAAGTGAAAGATGCTGGCCGCCAACACCGCATCAGCCTTTCCTTCCTTCAAGACATCCACCATATGATCCAAATTACCCGCCCCACCACTGGCTACCACCGGTACTCCAACGTTTTCACTGATGCGCCGGGTAACCTCGATGTCATAACCGGCCTTGGTGCCATCTGCATCAATACTATTTAATACAATCTCCCCTGCCCCCAGCCACACCGCTTCCTTTGCCCACTCAATGGCGTCCAAGCCAGCTTCCTTGCGGCCACCATGAGTGAAGACCCGCCACTCTTCCTCTCCCGTTTTCTTCGCATCAATACTCACCACAATACATTGACTGCCAAATTTTTCAGCGCCTTCACTAATGAGTTTGGGATTGGCAATGGCTGAGGAATTAATACTCACCTTGTCCGCACCCGCCTTAAGCATGGCATTCATATCTTCGACGTTGCGAATACCGCCCCCTACCGTCAGGGGCATGAAACACTGGTCCCCCGCTCGCTCTATCACATCTACAATCGTTTTGCGTTCATGGGCCGTGGCAGTGATGTCAAAGAACACCATCTCATCAGCTCCCTGTTCATTATATTCCAGTGCCAGCTCCACTGGATCGCCCACATTGCGCAGTTCACCCGCCTCCGCCTTGCCAAACTGCACACCACGGGTCACCTGTCCGTCATGGACATCGAGGCAGGGAATAACGCGCTTGGCCAACATCGTGGTTAAAGGGGTGGCCAGACTAACGGGCCAACAGGTCCATCACGAGAGAAAAGCGGTGGGCAAACTTTCTGTTAGCATACTATTCTGTTGCCAAAGGCTCGTACAGGCGTAGGATTTTTCCATGTTGAAGCGAGTTAGCCTTCTGGTGGTTCTGGGAATGGCCTCCCAACTTTCAGCTCAAATCTTCGGTCCAGGGGTGATTCACGCCGGAACCGGTAATCCCGTCAAAATCACTGCACCGGCTACCCCGCAAAGTGCACCTTCTGCCACGGTTATTATTAATCCGCCGGCACCGCAGGTAGCTGTCATGCCCACCCCCATGATCAACCCAGCCTATGGCTACGGATATCCTTATCAACCGTTCAGCCCAACCACCCAGTCAGGATTACCCATGCATACCATGGCCATGAACCCCGGATACATGTACGCGCGCCCAATGTATGTGCAGCCGACAGCGGGATCGATGATCATAATCACGCCTCCACGCGTGCATTCGATGATGCCTGCAAGGGCCGTATTCGGTCGATAGACCGAGAAAAACTCCATTTTCGATAAAAAACACGCCGTTAACATAAAAACGGCGGTTTTCTTCGTTTCCGGCATGTTTTGTGCTGTTAATAACTTGTTAACAAACACAGAAATCCAAGGAAGGAATCGTGTTCATGAAAAAAATAGCGTTGTTCACACTGGTTTCCCTGACTTTTTCGGTTCAGGCACAAAACATTTTTAGTCCCTTTAGGAGTCTGGCTTTTCCCAGACTGGGAGCAGTGGGCAACCCCGTGCCCCAGCAACCCCGACCGGCTCCAGTCCCTCAAACGAGTGGACCAGTAAGCCCTACAGCTGTTGCAGTTGGAGCTGCTGTCGGCGGAGTAATCGGTTCAAACAGTGAAAAAACCGCTGAAGGGGCCGCTTTAGGAGGTGCTCTTGGCCTATTAATCGGCCAAATGCTGGACAATAAAGCCGCCAAAAAGGCCGAAGCTCGCC
>CAZAIZ010000354.1:0-2461 GCA_964485275.1 uncultured Pedosphaera sp. | reverse complement strand
CGTATTCATTTGGACAATAGCATTTGCCCTGGGTGATATTCATGAGTAGCGCGGAATATTCAGCTACCGGCAGGGGGCCGGTTTTATCATCATTAATAAAAGCCTCGTGAATGATTAGTAGTCCATCTTTTGAAAGTGCGGCCGTAGCATTTTCGCATAGTTTGCGCACTTCAGGGATATCCCAATCGTGCAGTACATTCGATAAAAGTAGGACATCGCACTTGGGCCAGTCTTCTTTAAACATGTCTGCAGTAATCACTTTGAGTTTTTCTGCCAGGCCATGCTTGGCAATTTCCTCAATCGCAATGGCGTCCACAGGAGACTGCTCCATTACCATCCCGGTGAGGTGAGGATGGGCGGCAATCATCGTGCTGGCATAAATTCCTGAACCTCCACCTACATCAAGCAATCGGAATTTATTTTCCAGCTGTGGGGTAAGTGCCTTTGCCAGCTTTTGGCCGAAGGCAAGTCCGCGGCAGTTCATGATCTGGGTAAAGCTGAGTGCGAAATCTTCATCATGCATGGATGTGTGCCAGTCACTACCATGATCCTGTGCCTGCCAGTTGGCAGGTTTGCCTGTCTGTAGGACCGTGAGAAAATCTTTTGTAATTTGGCTGTCCTGTATGGGAGCGTAGTAGGGCTGTAGATTCCACGGGGAGTCGCTGCTCAGGAATTCCTCAGCCAGGGGAGTAATGGAATGCCGGTCCTCAGTTGTCTGAATTAGTTCATTGGCCCGGGCTAATGTAAGCAGCACATCAGTTGGACGCTCGGCAAAATCAAAATGACCGCGCAGCTCCCCTGTGGACACGCCGGGATTATTTTTGAGCCACGTAAAGAGATCCAGATGGACAATGGCTGCAGTCAAAAGCTCAGCGGCGTATTGCCGATCCCGGTATCGTAGCAGTTGTGCCGGGTTGGTGGAGGGTTGGAGAGTCAGGGTGGGGTTCATTTAGGGGGGCTGTTGTGGGGAGCCTAAGTATCCCGGGGATTATTGACAAGTGGGGGGATTTTGGCATTTTCACCGGCCTGAATCACTGTCAATGTAACTCTTAAGCTATAGATAGCGTATTGAAGGATGGAAGAGCAGGGCCGAGCAGAACTAATTTAATAACCAACTAATAATGAAACAAAACAACTTAACCTTCGGATTTCTGGCCCTGATAGTGGCCGTGATTTCAACTAATGCCCAGGAACGGGGTCGTGGCGACCGAGATGCCCAATGGGCTCGGGAAGCCATGGAACGTTACCGTGGATCGGGCCGGGTCAATCCGCTTGATCCAGAGGCGGTTAAACGCCGTTTGGATTATGCGGTCAAGGAGGGATTAATGACCCGCGAACAGGCTGAAAAACTGCAGGCGTCGGCAAAACAACGAATGGAAGTAGCCCAGCGCGAGGATGATGACCGTCGAGGTCGGGGTCGTGAGACCCAGTCCAATGATCGCCAAGATCAAATCAGGAAGGACTATGAAGCGAGACGAAAACGCATTGAGGAAGGCGTAAAGAGTGGCAAAATTAAACGTGAAGATGCAGCCAGGATGTATGAAGGTCTGCGTAAATGGATGGAAGGAGCCAGTCGCGGTGCCGGCAATAATCCCCGTACCAATCAGCGACAAGGTGATGATCGTAGACGTGTGGATATGGAGGAGATCCGTAAACGCGTTGAGGAAGGCGTAAGGAGTGGTAGAATCAAACGTGAAGATGCGGGTAGGATAATTGAAGGGATTCGTAAACGTGTAGAGACCGCCCAGCGCGGCAATAGCGAAGTGCGTGCCCGTGAAAGCCAGTCCAATGATCGTCAAGCCGATGCCAGAAAGGGCTATGAAATAAGGCGCAAACGCATTGAGGAAGGCGTAAAGAGTGGCAAAATTAAACGAGAGGATGCAGCCAAAATGTCTGCAGAGCTGCGTAAACGCATGGAAGCAGCCAATCGTGGTGGAGGTGATGACGCGAAGCGTGAAGGTGGGGAGAAACGCCCAGATCAACGTCCGCAGTCAAAAAATTCCAAATCAAATCCTCGATCAAGTGATTCTCAGGCAAACAACTCACAATCGAGGGGTTCTTCTCGTGGTTATCTGGGTGTTTCGGTGGAATCTTCATCCAAGCCCAAAGGACTCCGAATCGGGCAGGTGTATGACAATACCGCTGCCGCCCGTGCGAAGCTCAAAAAAGGTGACATCATCCTGAAAATGAACGGGGCGGGCGTAACCAGTAATTCAGGCCTGATTGGGCGGCTCTCCAAGACCAAGCCGGGCCAAAAGGCAACCCTGCTTGTCTCGAGTGGAGGCAAGACGAAAACCGTGCAGGTTCAGTTAGGGGGTTCTTATAGTACGCGTTCTTCAGCACAAAGTAGCCCCTCGCGCTCGCGTGATTCCCAAAGCTCCCAACAAAGGGGCTCATCCCGTCAGGTTCCGCAGCGGTCCTCTGGAACTGACTGGAGAAAGGCAATTGAAGAGCGCATGAA
>CAZAIZ010000353.1:0-2464 GCA_964485275.1 uncultured Pedosphaera sp. | reverse complement strand
TTTCAAAGTTTCTATTAAAGTGTGTTCTAGGATAGAACGATTTTTCTCCTTCGCCTGCTTGACCAATATCTTCAACTGCTCCAGCATTTGCTTGTTGTTAAGTTGTGGTAACCACTCAGGTTTTAAATCGGCTCGTGAAAGCTTAGGAGGACTTTCTGTATCGGCATATTTACCAGTCAGCACACCTCCTTGTAAAATCTGATAAGGGAAGACTGACAGATTATTTATTTTGCAAAGGGGTAAAAGATCTTTTTCTATTCCCCTATTTAAGAGGCTGTAAGCAGGTTGGTTGGCAACAGGTCGGGTTTTTTGATTTGCATCGCAGAAATGCAAAACCGCCTTGGTCTTTTCTGCATCAAAATTTGATAAACCCCAATATTTGATTTTTCCTTCCTGCATCAAAAGGTCGAAAGCTTCGATTGATTCCTCCATGCTGACACCTGGATCCGGTTTGTGCATGTAATAAAGATCGATCCTATCGATCCCCAAACGTTTCAGGCTTCGTTCACACTCCCTAATAATATGTTTTCTGCTCAGTCCTTGATCTGCCTGATTGGGGCCAATTTTCATTCCAACCTTGGTTGCAACGACACAGCTTTCATACTTGCCTTTGAGGGCTTTTCCAAGGATCTTTTCAGCCACTCCACCCGGGGAGCCTATATAGCGGTTGTAACCTTCGTACATGTTGGCCGTATCAAAGAAATTAAGCCCTTTTTCCAGAGAATGATGAACTATCCTGATCGCCTCTTTCTCCCCTACAGGACTCCCGAATGTCATCGTTCCAAGACACAAGGGAGAAACACTCAATTTGGTGTTTGCAATAGTACGTAGTTCCATGTTATTGATTCATTTTTCCATCTATGGGTTGTTGATAGAATCTTTTCCTCATGAAAGTGCTAAACGTACGCATAAAGCGCAACAGCCCCAGAGCGCGACATGCAGACTGGTTCGGATACTATATGCTACCATCTACCCGTTGCAGCGGCTCTACATCAGGGTCTCCAGGTCTTCGCCAATTCGGCGTACTCCAGGGCCTGCCCTGCGATATCCACACCAACTTCCTCAGACCAAGTGGCCAATAGCTTACGGAAGATCGGTCCCGGTCTGCCATCCCCCACGGATTTAAAGTTGAAACGTGTAATAGGTTGCATGCAGATGGTTGTGCTCGTGTGCCAAGCCTCATCTGCTGCGCGAACGTCATAAGGTTCGATATCCGTCTCGCGCACGGGGATACCAAGCTTACCTGCCAACTCCATGCACGCCTTGCGGGACACCCCTCGCAAGATGTCACGTGGTCGGGGTGTTAGGATACTACCATCGCGAAGCATGAAGAAGTTGTTGCCCGTTCCCTCGGTGATGAAGCCGTGCTCGTCTGTTAGTAGCGCATTGGCTCCTTCCTCCATCTGGGTTGCCTGTAATTCGGCCAGCTTGTAGTAAATACGGCTACGGTTCTTGGCCTTGGGGTCGATGTAGCGCGACGGCACCGACTGCTGGGGCGTGATGACGAAGTGTGATCCCTCTTCGTACCTGTGGGCCACACTCCCGTTGTGACGAACCAAAGGTAATACATTGATTGTGACGATAGGCGATGTTCCCTCTTTGATAAGGGTGTCGTAGAGACCCAGTCCACCGCGAGTGACATTATGCATAATCTGCACGTCGTAACCCCCAAGGGCTGGCAGATTCCGCGCCAGCGTTTCCTCCGTTGCCGCCTCCATCTGGACTGGTGTTAGGCCGCAGTCGATCTGCACATAAGCAAGGGATGCATACAACCGCTCGATATGCTGGTGCAGTCTATAGGCCTTCTGATTGAAAGTTCGAGTCATCTCGAAGACCATGTCCCCGTACATCAGGGCACAGTCGAAGATAGAGATCCGTGCCTCAATTTCAGGAATGAAGCCGCCATTGAAATAGACTTCCCTGTGTTTTCTCGTCTGGCTTTTAATTCTCTTCATGAATGGCTGATTGTTTCATGAATCTTGTCCAGTTGATAGAGTTGGGCAGAATTCAATTCAGAAAAAGGTTTTCTTGTTGTACCACAATTGATGCCTCTTTTGTTGAGCAAATATTTGATTGCTCCATAAAAATTCATACTCAGAAGTATTTCAATCACCTGATTTACTTTTGTTTGATATTTCTGTGCGGTTTTCAGATCACCTTCTCGAAAGGACTGATAAATTTTGCAGAATTCTGCAGGCATTATGTTGTAGGTACTTCCTATACCACCGTCACAGCCCATACTTAGTCCAGCAATCAACATTTCATCCGGACCGCTGAAAATAATCGATTCGGGAACCCTTTCATTGATTCTTTCTACTATATAAAAATCCTTGGCAGTATGCTTGATGCCGACAATATTATCTATTTTCAACAAATACTCCAAATCCTCAAGTGTGAAATCAATTCCCGTGGAACCTGGGATATTGTAGACGAATAACGGGAGGTCAAGATTTTGGCTGAGTTC
>CAZAIZ010000352.1:0-2474 GCA_964485275.1 uncultured Pedosphaera sp. | reverse complement strand
GGCGAACACACCGCACAAACAAAGAAGCGCTCAAACCGCGCCCCATCACGCGCCAATGAATCGATATTCGGTGTGGCAAGGTCACAATTACCGTTAAGACTAAGATCCCCCCATCCCTGATCATCGGTGAGAATGACCACCACATTTGGCTTTTCAGCCTCTAGAAGAAAACAAAGCGTAAAAGCACACAGGCAAAATAAACTTCTCACCCGATGATTTTTACTTACGAAAACGAACCAGCAAAGAATATTTTACTGATTATCCCAGAGGGCGCGAACATGACCGCTCTTGTACTGAAAGCCAACAGCACTGACCGGAATAGAATCAGCATGTCCATCAGCAAAGACCACACTGGCTCGGCCCAAGTGACGGTTAACCATCCTGTGTGAAGATTTTTTCCAGTTAATGGATGCTGGGACTGAGAAAACACCTGAATTAAAACCACGATTGCCGACTATCTTTTTTTCCATCCACAAGTCTGGATCCGACTGCAGGGGATTCCGAACAATACCGGCATCGCCAAAAGCAACTGTCATGGCAGGATTACGAATCGCATCTATGGATCCGACACTCCCTAGAAAATGATTGTATCCCACACCGTGATGGCCCTGGCGACAATCCGGACACCGCCAAAAACTTCCACCTTTTAATTGCTTGCCCGTATCCCCCTGCCCTTCGGCATACTTTTTCAACGTATCCTCCCAAGCGGGACTTTTTGTGGCTGGCCCCGGTGTTGCCTGAGCCACCTTCCCTTCAACATCAGCAGAGTACTTGGAAAATACCGTGCCGAGTTGACGAAATTGATCTACGCATTGAGCAGCATTTACCTTTAGACGCGCCTTATTCAGAGAAGGAAGAATGATCCCGACCAGAACTCCCACTACAACCATAATTACAAGAAGCTCAACAACAGAAAACGCCTTACGACGACAGGGAACTTGCGCGGAACGTAGGTTGGGTAACACGCCTAAACCCTACACCATAAAGAAGGCTAGTCAATACTCGGAATATACAACAGTGTCATTATTGCTGCAAAATAATGTGATATTTCCCAATCTGAGGGTTTTTGACTGTTTTTTCCTTCCCTGACGGCCAACTGAAAATAGCCTGATCAACAGAAGACTCCTTACCCAACCCATAATGAATACTGGAAGGATGTTGGCTGTTATAGGAATCCCCTGACACCACGGGCAATAACTGCGATTTCCCCGCTGTCTTTAAACGAACCTCCAACCCATACGGCTTGTCTTGGGGAGAAAAATGAAATCCAATCCAGTTATTCTGACTGGCCAACTTGTTCTGCATGAGATGTACACGGTTGACATAGGCTTTCAATTTTTCACTGCGCATACGCTCAACCACCAGCAAGTCAGCACGTCCATCAACATCAAGATCAGCTGAAACTGCTGCCCGACTATCAAACT
The DNA here is from genome assembly GCA_964485275.1 of uncultured Pedosphaera sp. GTDB lineage: Bacteria > Verrucomicrobiota > Verrucomicrobiia > Limisphaerales > UBA1100 > UBA1100. The sequence continues at coordinate 1,050 of CAZAIZ010000352.1, read as the reverse complement.
CAAACCCAACCCCCATCAAATATCCCAGACTGGGAAACTGATGATCCGGTGTATTCATCAGGAGAACATTATGTTCAAAACCGTTCCATGATATTTCACTACCCAATCCAGCCTGACACTCATCAAATACCATCTGCATTAGAGTCTCCGACTTTCTTTCCTTGTAGTAGATGTCGTGCCGCCAATAGTCCGTGCAATAATCCTTGGCAGATTTCGCACTGAGAAATCCATTGGCCACATAAAGATCCCGGTCTCCATCATTATCGAAATCCCATGGAGTGCAGCCCCACGCCCAACCTGTCCGAGCAACATGATCATTATAAGGTGCCTGTGTAAACATCCCATCTCCCCGTCCCAGGAGAAGCCGATTGCCATAGCCCATCTTCATGCGAGCCTTCTGGATTCCTTCAAACCCTTTACGCCCCAAACCCAATCCTTCAAGGCGGCGTGCGGTGGTGGAGCCCATGCCCACCATATAGATGTCCAAATTACCATCCTCGTTAAAATCGGCCAGAGCGTGACTCATCCCAAATGAAAAATGTGCCTCACCCAAAGTATCGGTCATGTCTGCAAACTTTCCTACCCCGTTATTGAGATATAAATCCAGACCAGCAAAGTCACTCACCACCATCAGATCCAAATCACTATCCGAATCCAAATCCACAAAGGAGGCACTGTAGGTGCGTCTCTTGCGTTTATTCTCCAATCCTGCCTGTAGTGTGTAATCGGTAAAAAACCCAGAACCATCGTTGATCAGTAAATAGGCCGGGTGCCCGTCATTGGCATCATAATACGGGGTCGGCAGTTTTCCTGACTGATAAGTGGCCGCGTACTGCCCGATAAAAGCGTCCAAATCTCCATCTCCATCAATATCTCCACAGGTGATGCATTGGGGGTCTCTTATGCGGACATCTTTCTCATTGGCCAAACTCACCACGGGTTCGTTTTTCAGCTGCCCGGTTTTGGTTCCAGGATACATCCGAGGCTTACCTCCCGGCCCCACGGTAAGCATGTCAGAAAATCCATCGCCGTTAAAATCCGCCAAAACCG
>CAZAIZ010000351.1:0-2491 GCA_964485275.1 uncultured Pedosphaera sp. | reverse complement strand
TTACTTCGTGGGGTTGCTAATGATTGCGCACTTGGGCAATGCTTTTTGCAGTTCAGCAATCTGTGCCTTGGTGAGGTCGGAGTTGTTATTGAGACTCAGCACCGTCAACTGAGTGAGTCCCTTGGACGAATTGGTAACCGAATATTTGGCCCAACAGCAGATGCTTAATGAACGGGGTTCCTGCGGCGACCAGCACATGAGGACGATCAACTGCATCTCCTCGAAGGTGGTAGAATATCTCGGCGACCCCTTGGTTCGGGACATTGACCTGCCCATGCTGGACGACATGGTGAATATGAGGCTCAAGGCCACCAATAAAGGAGGCAAGAAGGTTAGCCCGAGAACGGTCAGGAACGAGGTCAACCAGCTTTCGGCCATTTTCAATTTTGCCATTAGCAAAAAGTACGTGAGCGAGAACCCCACCCTGCTGGTGAAGCTTCCGGATTACAAAGCCGAGGTAGGCATCTGCAAGCCCGAGGATTTGGGGAAGCTTTTGGACAACGCCGACCATTATATTCAGTGCTGGGTTATGTTCGGAGCCTTCGGTGGCCTACGCTCCTCGGAAATTCACCGCATGCGCTGGGATGATGTACGGCTTGAGGAAGGTCAATTCTACATCGCTGGCTCAAAGAATGAAGGTGCCGAGAGATGGGTAAAGCTCACGCCCCCGCTGATGGACTTCTGCAAACAGGTGCTCGAATTTGATAACCCTCCAAGCGGTTTGGTTATGAGCGGAATGACCGACCAGACCAAGCAGCGGAAGTTAAACAAGCTCTACCGCAAGGTAGGCTACCGGATTCCCAAGAATGGATTACGCCACAGCTTTGGTTCCCATCATCTCGTTCAATATCAGCATGCGGATAACACGGCCAACGAAATGGGGCATCAGGGCCAAACCATGCTTTGGCGAGCGTATCGGAAAGCGGTGCTGAAAAGCCAAGCTGCCGATTACTTCAATATCCGCGCAGAAGCCAAGCCTTGGGTGCAGGTAAAGGGCTTGGGGATCAAAAAAGCGCGTAAAACGTCCGACAGGTTAGCGGCATAAAAAAGACCAAAATAATGGTCTTACCCCTTGCTAACACGAGGGGTTTCGCTGTGTTACACACATGAGCGAGCAATTCAAAAACAACAAAATCCAAATCACCCAAACTTTAACGGTACGCGAACTCAGATCATTGCTTGAGACGGTAGGAGATCAAGATGCGCCAATTCACATGATGAAGGAGTTCAAATACGGCCAAGTGGTTTCAACCACTCCCATTGGTCATTTACGCTACGAATTGGATGAGGCTGGAAATCAGCACATAATCATTAATTAAGGAGAATTTAAAAATGAGCACAAAAAATTATACCCGCCCTTATTACACGCTGGCAGTCAAAGTAAACGGCAAATGGGGGCCGGAGTTCGGCGACTTCGATAAAGAGGTGGTCAAGGATGAGATGGAGGACTGCGCGGATGAGTGGTGCGACATGAAGATAATAAAGAGCGGGGTAGATCAAGCTGCCATCGACGCGGAAATTGCAAAACTGAATTAAAAGATTTAGCCGGTACCGCTATTAGACGCCAAGTTATACATCAGGTTCAGCTCGCTCGCTCTTCCTGATGCTCTGCAAGGGCCAACATAAGTACCGGCTTTTTCGTTCCCTACCTTCTCTTGCAAAGGACGACAGAAGCCACAGCAATGACCGCCATACTTATAGTTTGGATTGTTAAAAGGACTTCCATATTAGGAAGCCGGAAGTTCGGTTTTTACTCTTCCTCTTCTTTTTCCGGTGGTTCTTCTCCACCTATTGTAGTGTCCGAAAGGGAGGTTTGAGCATCTGCGTCAATGGAACCTTCTGGAGGACTGGGGTTGCGACCCAATACTACGTCCTGCATTTCTATACGGCGCGTTAAAACACTAATCTTACTCTCCAAATCTCGCACTCTTTCTTGGGTTGCAATCACAGTGTTGGTTACTGGCATATCGTCCTTGTGATCTTTAGCGAAGGATTCCAGACCCTGTTTTATTTCCTTCAATGAAGGGTGGAGTTGTCGCCAAAGTCATCAAGGACTTTCACGGATCGTCACCTTGTATGTATTATCTTGGTTTGAGCTTAACCCTAGAACTTGAAGATCAAGTCCGCCTGAAGGCGAGTGTTATCATCGGAAGAACTGACACCATCTTCAGACTCAGTAAACCAAAGGGACAATGCCGTCTGCACATTGTCGTACAGGTTGTATTTGCCCTGGACAATCACCCCTTCAAAGTTTGTCCCGGTCCCGTACGCTGACGTCGTGGAATTAATGCCAAAAGCCCCACCCTGATCATCGGCTAGTTCATCCCAAATCGCATCCTTTTCAAGGGATACGTATTCAACCTTGGCCTGCCAATCGCCCGCCTTCTTGGCATTGCCAAACTTGATGCCGGTGATCCAGCCATTCTCCATTGAATCAGCCTGCTGGTTATCCACCCAAGTGCCGTAGGCTTTGATGGGAATCGCAGCTTTA
>CAZAIZ010000350.1:0-2495 GCA_964485275.1 uncultured Pedosphaera sp. | reverse complement strand
TCCTTGTCCTGCTTGCTGCCGATGGGCCAGAGCGTGCGTTCCTTGTCCGGGTTAAACATGGGCCCGGGAGTGCTCATCTCCGTGATATACACGCTCTTCCTATCGCGACTGGCGGCTACATCGTTAAGAAACTCAATCTTATTCGGGAAATCCTTTGCCTCGGCTAGTTTGGTTACTTTGCCCTTCTTATCCACCTTCCATACGTTGGTTTCATCAGCAGTTACAAGGAAGCCTCCGATGAAGGCAATTCCCTTGGGTGAATTCATTCCACGGCAAAATTCCTTTACCTTGCCTCCATCAATGACATTGATGCCGCCATCTCCTTCCTCGTCACCATTGATCATGGTGACGTAGAGTTTGTCGCCGAAACCACGGCAAACACTTTCGGGTTTGGTGCCGACTTTAAGTGTTTTTGCCTCCCCGAATATTGAGAGGGCGAGGGCGAGGTTTAATATGAAGAGTAATACCTTTTTCGCTTTCATGGATAGGCCCTGAGACTCACGTTTTGGCTTGGTATGGTCAACGTCAAACAAACTCAAAACCTTGCCTATAATCGCTGAATCTACGATGCTTTGAGCACTCCCAAATGAAACATCTTGTTCGCCTTTTTATCCTGCTGGTTACTCCCGCTTTTGCCAAGGATGCTTCGCGTCCCAATATTGTGATTATTATGTCTGATGACATGGGCTATTCGGATATTGGCTGCTACGGTGGGGAAATTCAGACCCCGGTCCTTGATGGTCTGGCGGCCAACGGGCTGCGTTTTACCCAATTTTACAACACCGCCCGCTGCTGCCCGACCCGTGCATCGCTTCTGACCGGCTTATATCCGCATCAGACAGGCATTGGGCACATGATGAACGATCGGGGACTGGATGGTTACCGCGGCGAATTGAACCGCAACTGTGTCACTATCGCCGAGGCATTGAAACCTGGTGGTTATTCGACCTACTGTGTAGGCAAGTGGCACGTTACCAGTCACACCAATCCATCGAATGACGCCGAGAAATTCAACTGGCCGTTGCAAAGAGGATTTGATCGCTACTACGGCATCATCAATGGCGCCTCAAGTCTTTGGGATCCTAATTCGCTGACTCGCGGAAACAAGCCCATCACCCGTGAGAACGATCCGGGTTATAAACCTTCTGAGCCCTATCATTTTACCGATGCAATTAGCGACAATGCCGTTAAGTTCGTTAAGGAGCACAAGGGGAATAATCCCTTCTTCATGTATGTGGCATACACGGCCGCGCACTGGCCGATGCACGCTCGTTCGAGGGACATTGCCAAGTATGACGGGAAATATGACCAAGGCTATGTCCCCGTCCGTAGGGCACGACTGGAACGAATGAAGAAAATGGGGTTAATCGATAAAGACACAAAGATGACGCCGACGGTTGGTGACTGGAGTCAGGTAAAAGATAAGGAATGGGAATCGGCTTGCATGGAGGTGTATGCGGCCATGGTTGATCAAATGGACCAGGGGATCGGCCGGTTGGTTCGAGCACTGAAGGCCCGTGGTGAATTAGACAATACATTGATATTTTTCCTTCAGGATAATGGGGGTTGTGCTGAAAATGGAGGCCGCGGCAGCAAGCCTTTTCCCCGGCCAGAAAAGCCCACTTTTGAACCCATTAGTGATGATGTGATCCACTATTTTGGCTCTGTGCCGAAGCAAACTCGAGATGGTTATCCGGTGCGACGCGGCCATGTTATGCCGGGGCCGGAGGACACCTATATCGGCTACGGTCGTAACTGGGCCAACGTTTCCAACACCCCTTTTCGCGAATACAAACATTGGGTGCATGAGGGAGGGGTTTCTACACCTCTCATCGTGCATTGGCCTGATGGGATTGCGGCAAAAAACAAGCTTCGCAGAGAGCCTAGTCATCTGATTGATCTGATGGCGACCTGTATTGATGTATCGGGAGCAACGTATCCCATGAAGACGGGGGGGGAATCCATCAAGCCGATGGAGGGCCGAAGCCTGGCGCCGGTCTTTGCGGGTAAATCGCTTGATCGTGAAGCCATCTATTGGGAGCACGAAGGCAATCGTGCGGTTCGGGTGGGCAATTGGAAGCTGGTCGCCAAAGGCCGGCAAGGAAGCTGGGAGCTCTATGATTTGAACGTCGATCGGGTCGAGATGAATGATCTTTCTAAAAAGTATCCCGAACGCACCTCGAAACTTCAGGCCATGTGGCAGACCTATGCCAAGCGTGCCAATGTTGTCCCATGGCCGGAATCCAAAAAGAAAAACAAAAATAAGAAGAAATGAAATACATTGTTTTGACTCTCACTAGTCTCCTGTTACTCGATATTTCCGGGCAGGCTGCCGCCCCCAAGCGGGTGCTGCGTATTATCGCTTTTGGAGCGCATCCGGATGATGCGGAGTTTCAGATTGGAGGCTGTGCCATCAAGTGGGCGCAGTTGGGCCATAAGGTAAAACTGGTCTCGGTGACCAATGGCGACATTGGTCACTGGAAGATGGCCGGGGG
>CAZAIZ010000349.1:0-2502 GCA_964485275.1 uncultured Pedosphaera sp. | reverse complement strand
GCGGGGGAGGAGTTTACCTCACCAATTGGCTCTTCGAATTCCCATAGCTTGACCCCACTCTTGCCATCGAGAGCATAGAGCTTTCTGTGCCGATTGTCCGATGACCCGACGTAAACGGTGCCATCAGAACCGATGGCGGGGACGAATCTCACATAATTCTTAACCCAGAGGAATCGTTCATGTTTTTTGGGATCAGCTACGACAGATGAAGGTTTCTTCAGTGCGGTCTCACTCGGGCCGGTGAAATAGACCTTGAAACCTACTAAGAGTCCAGTGCACATGATAACGGTTGTGACAATCCAGCGCCGCCGCCGCCGGACTGCTTCCCGTTCCTGTTCCTTTGTCGAGAGCGAGGGCTTGGCTTTAGGTTTAATACTTGGTTGTCGTAACCATTGCTCAACCTCCCGATATTCTTTCAGTGCGTGCTCCGCCTCACTGCCACAATTGGGGCACGATTTAGCATTTACGCTGATTTCCTTCCCGCAATCGTTGCATTTCCATAGTTTCATTAAATTTTCTCCTCACACCTCCAAAGACACAAACACAAAGCCAGCAATGCTATTAAGGTGGGTTTCATTTGTCCGTTAATTGAGGTGAATTGCAGAGGCTGGACTCGTGCCTCTTCATCAGTTTCTCCAACGTGTTGATGACGCGTTTGGCTTGATCAACCGTACAGTTGATGGGCTTTCTTGTAATCGACTAAAGGTGCACGGATTAAACCGTCATCCAGTTTTTCCCCGTTGGGGTCGACATACACCCTGCCCGTTCCCTTGCCGCTGGCAGATTTTAGCCCCAGCACGTGTATATTGAAAATATAGGCAGGTTCATCCTCGGCCTTAAACCAGTGCACGTTGTCCTTCACATCTGAGATGCTTGAAGTCTTCCCGGGCCCGAACTTGGCGTCGATCGTCGGCTTGATGATCATGTACTTTTTCTCGTCGGCCACGCGGTCGTAGTGTCGCCCGTGGAAGTTTCCCTTTAAAACTATGAACGCGGTGGCCATGTTGTTGTGCCCATGCGGCACGACCGAGCGGCCTTTTTTCAGCGCAAAAACCTGATGACCAAACACGAGCTTGTCCGGCACCCCTTCAATTTTCGGCAACTTGGGGCGGACGCTGCGGGCGCCATTGTCGACAAATTTTACTTTCTTCTGTATTGCATCAAAGTCGATCAACTTGAGGAGTTCCGGCAGAGCGATCTTATTCTGCAGTAGGTCCTCGATCTGAACCTGCCATTCAGTCTCCTTCATCTTTCTGCCTTTAACACTCATCCCAATTTGATTGACCTCATCGAGCCATTTCTTCGCCTTCGACCTGGCGTCAGCCGCCAGCAGATTGGTTGAGCAAAGATGGTCAAGCAGTGATATGGTCAATAGCGCCTGCAGGGAGCGCTTGGTGAAGTCGCGCCGCGAAATAATGGCAGAGGGGCCCGTGTCCGGTGTATCGGTATCGAGTACTAAAGAGGAGGCTTTCATGATTCAGCTACTGAATTGTCCGCTGCCAATCCGGTTTGGTCAATGATTACGGCTGGGCCCCTGAGGCAATCCATTCGCGTATCTGCTTTATGTCGCCCGTCCCAGGCATATCCCCTTCTGGTGGCATCTTTTCATCGTGGATCAATTCAAAAAGAAGACTCTCTTTTGGTTTTTCCGCGACGATGGCCGGCCCGCTTTCCCCTCCCTTGAGAATGGAATCAATCGTGCGTAAATCCAGTCCTGATTCTGTTTTCTCAGCTCCGTGGCATTTGAAGCAAAACTTTGCCATGATCCCTTTGATATCCCGCTCAAAACCAAGAGGACTATTCTTCTTTGAAGATGGTTTCGTATTCGGCTTTTGGTCGGAACAACTGGGCGTCAGCAGGACAAAGAGAATACAGAGACCAGTGGGGGATTTCCTCCGGACCAGCTTCAAGAGATCCTTCATTGATCTTGGGCTTCTTCAGACTCGCAGTCCATTTTCAGATTATCCTTGGGGTGTTTTTCCATCTCGTCAATCGGTCTCTCAATGTGCTGTCGATCGAAGGTCACAATTTTCCATTCCGAGTTTCATGCCATGGAGGTAGAGCTCGTGTTTCTTCATTCCATCAGTTTCTCCAGAGTCCCAATGACACGTTTGGCCGAGTCAACTTCCAAAAAACTCCAACCACTGCGCCAGGTTTCGTAACCCCCAAGGGCCAATTGCCGGGCGGTGGGCAGGTAGCCAAAGTAACCGTTGGCCAGCCCAATAACAAAGGTGTCCTTGCGGCCATCTTTCAAGGCCAGGCCTACCTCGGCAAAGGGTTCACAAGGGATGGCGCAGATACGCAGGCCACCAATATGCAGTGCCTGCAGTGGGACGGGTAGGCGTGGTGGGTACTTGGCAAGGTTCAAGGTTTCCTGCGCGTACACTTCAAAGGTAGTCAGGCGCTCAGGATTTTGAGCGTCCTTGAGCATTTGCTTGGCGCGCGCGACTTCATCAGCCCCGGGGCGTCGCACGCCGAGGGGGATATCCTTTTGTACGGCCT
>CAZAIZ010000348.1:0-2524 GCA_964485275.1 uncultured Pedosphaera sp. | reverse complement strand
CCCTCACCGATGCTCGTTTGCGTCTGGAAGAAAATACCGAAGTGGTACTACTCGATGTTCGGGAGGAAAGTGAATGGAATAAAGCCCGTGCCAAAGGTGCTCAATATCTCGGAAAAGGAATTCTGGAACGCGATTTGGAGGCACGTTTTCCCAACAAGGAAACAGAGATCATCATGTATTGCGGCGGAGGTTACCGCAGCGCGCTTACCTGCGATGCTGCTCAAAAAATGGGCTACACCAATGTGTTCTCCCTTGAGAACGGCTACAAGGGAATGATTGCCTCTGATTGGCCAATGGATAATTAGGCTATTTCTTACCTTTGGCCTTGTCCGCTTTCTTTTTTTCGCGTTTGGCAATCTTATTGCGCAGTTTCGACCAATAATCCTCGCCGACCATGTAGCCAACACAATTCTTGGCACCACAATTACAGGGATTGTCAAAAGCATCCACCAAATCGTAGTTGTAATTGTAGAGAACCTCCTCGCCCTTTTTGATGTTTCGAGTGGCAATAATCCATACCCGACCATCCTCCACATCTGATTCCGCATTGACTGAACAACCATGATTAATAAAGCGTGCGGGATTCCATGGCACGCTTCCGTCAATATCGAAGTGTTTGTTTATGGTGAAAATATACCCGTTGCCATCTTCAAGTTCCTTTTGTGCCTTTTTCTTGGTAACGGGCCGGCCAATATACTCAATAATTCGGGTTCCCTTGCAAATGGGCTTCCTCGCATAAGCACCATAATTATGAATACCAGACTTCAGGAAAGTCAGATATTTATTTTCTACTTGTGTCTCAACAGCCATGAGATGGGAACTTAAAAGGGGGTGCCTCAGGACGGTCAAGATGCAGTTGTTCCAACTTTAGTGGAAGAAAAAAACATGCTCAGATATACGAGCCTCAATTCGCGTTACCAATAACGCTCACCACTTTGGCTGAAGCAGCATTAGTCAAGGATAACGCCGCTTTGAAGGTCCACGTTTGGTTCGCTCCTAGTCTATTCGTGTAATCCAAGGTGTGATCCAGCAACGTCCCTCCGGCATCGTACAAACCAATATTCACCGTCACTTCGGTGTAATCTGCGGAAGATATATTTTGTATACTTCCGGTCACGTAAGAAATCTCTTTAGTGGCACTGGAGGGAGTAATGGTAACAGATCCTTCATCAATCTGAAAATCCTTGGTGGAATCACGCCTCGATGGACCACCTATGTGACCAAACTGAAAACGAGTGAATTGACGGATTTTCCGGGCCAATTGTGGACTAAATATTTCTACTCCACTCGGCAAAATAATATAGACAAAGCCGAGCAATATCAAGATTACGGCGAGCACCGTAGCCCATTTGGGCATAGATCTGGGTCCGCGCTCCTCTTCAACCTGAGCTTTATTAACCGTGGATTTTTTGACTTCCGGAGGCTTCGCTCCTTCCCTAAAAGCAGGCTTTGGTGCTGAAGGAGAACTTCCCGGAGCAGGAGCAGAACCCGCAACCCGTCGCTGTACCGGTGCAGGACTTGAGGGAGATCCTCCTCCGCCCGACGGCTGGGCCTTCTCACCAGAACCACCGGGTACAACGCCACTCATTGGGTCCATTGGATTACCACCCGAAACCACAGATTGTTCCGGCTCGGGTGGTGGGGATACTCCACCTCTGCGAGGTGATGGAGCCCGCGCTTCATCTACACTCTGAATTTTACTGGAGCGGACAGGCCCTGTTCTTTTTGATTTCTGTGTGGATTTTTCCTCCGTTTTCGCGGAAACATCCGGTCCGTCAACTTCTTCCCTCTCCGAACCCGGCAGCCGCCGACCTATTGGTTCATCACTGTTTGGGTCTGCAGCAGGCGCTTGTTCAGGTGTGTCAGTCTTTCTGGATCGCGGGCGTGGCGGACCCGCACCTCTCCGAGGAGCCCGAGGTCGGGGTGGTCCGCGATCCTTGGGTTTCTCCTCTACTGCTTCCTCTTCCTTATTCTTTTCAGTTGAGTAATCTGGAATCTCCTCATGCTTCTTCTTTACAGGCTCAGCTGTTTCTCCCCCAGCCGACTGTGGTGAATAAGTTGAGGGAGAGAGAACGGTTTTATTGTTACAATGTCCGCACTCGATTTCCGCACCTATTGCATCTGGGTTACCATCAAAGGACAGCTTACCATTACAATGCTCACATACATGCTTGAGAAGCATCTGCAACTCAGCACCGCAATGAGGACAATTGAAATCTACTCCAACCGCATCCAATGGCAAAGAAACACGCCCGTTACATTCGCAACATGGAGCTTTAATATAAAGTTCTTCACTCATTTAGCAACAGGCCCACGGGGGAGAGGATTGTTACGGAACCATCCGGTTCTGGCGATTGGATTTTTTGTCATGGATGCCATTCCACGAAATCCGGCAAAGGGAGTCGTTCAGGGATAAACGTATTAACCTTGGCATCAAGATCTGGCCAACCAAGTGCTAGCCCAGAAACAATCCAGCGATCCGGATCCAATCCCAGTGTCGAACGAACAATATCAGCATAACCAG
>CAZAIZ010000347.1:0-2528 GCA_964485275.1 uncultured Pedosphaera sp. | reverse complement strand
CTATTTATTATTTCAGTTGCCTCATCTAAATTCTCCGCTCTAACAGCCAGTCGGCATCTTATTGCTCCTTGTTCTCCATATAACAGACAGCCATCAGAATCCCAAATCCACGATTTAATCCCGTGAGTTTCAAGCACTCCTTTTTCAATCGAAATCGAAGTGTAGGATTTATTTTTAGAGAGGACAGAAAGCATATTATTCCAATAGTAATGCTCCTGCCGGCACCGCATCTTCACCCAGTTCGGCCAGCTTGATTTCAGGGCCGTTGCCATAGATTTCCATCAGGAACTGTGGGAGTTGTTTCTCGATACTCTTACGCAGGGGCACGCCCACCAGCGAAAGACCTCCACCAAGGATAATTACCTGTGGATGGAACAGGTGCACTACATGTGACAGGGCAAAGGCAAGGTTACGTGTGACTGAAGAGAGGATGCCGTGAGCGACAGGATCGTCTTGCGCCAATGCATCGGCAAGATGTTTTGCTTCACCGCCTACTTCTGCTCCAAGGAGTTGGCCAAGGGGGCAATCAGGGCTGGTTTTGACTGCCTCACGAATCGCATGGTCGACAGCCCAGCCGGAGCAGCGATCTTCCACCGTGGTACCATCGGGGTTCAATCGCAGATGCCCCACCTCTACCTCGCCGGGGCAGTCACCATGATAAATTTTTCCATCAATCACCAGTCCACCACCAACTCCGCTGCCCATATTCATATAGAAGGCAGGGTTGAACCCGCGTCCGGCGCCGCGCAACGCTTCAGCCAGCGCTGCACAGTTTGAATCGTTTTCAATAACTACGGGCAATCCTGTAAGTTGCTGGAGCCAGTCTGCCAGGGCAAAACCACTCCAGCCCTCTATCTGATGGGAAGTAGCGACCTTACCTTGGGTAATATCTACCGGTCCGCCAAAACCGATCCCGATACGTTCAGGTTGATGGATGGCGATCAGCTTGATTAGTTCATCAGCGATTCGTTTTTGGATTTCTGAAGCGTTGGCATTGGGTTCTGTGCTGAACCGGCTCTGGTCCACGATTTGCCCTTTGGAGTCTCCAGCCACGATCTGTTGCTTGGTGCCGCCTATCTCGATACCGATGCGAATGGGAGTGGTCATCATCAAATAAGTTGCAGTGATTTTTCGGCTTGTTCGCTTAGAACGGCTTGTCGGTCAGCCATAGCAATATCGATAAGATTTTCGCCATAAGAAGGAATCATTTCCCCCATCCGTTGTTGGCCATTCTCTGTTTCCAGCAGGTGGCTGAAGCATTCCTCCACAATCTCGAGAATAATATTTACTGAAACCGACGCGCCGGGCGAGGCGCCCAATAGTGCGCAGATTGTTTTGTCCTGATCGGCTAATATCTCGGTGCCAAAGTGGACGATCCCTGCGTCCCCGTCCTCCTGCTTGATCGCCTGCACACGAATGCCTGCATCGATGAGTTCCCAGTCCTCTGGCTTCGCCTCTGGATAAAAATTACGCAGTTCCTTCATGCGGGTGTTCATGCTCTGGGTGCCCTGCCTGATGAGATAGCCCACCAACGGAATGTTGTGCATACCCACCTTGATGAGCGAGGCGATGTTATCCCGCCGGATCGAACCGGGTAAATCCCAGAAACTGCCACCCTGATGTAAAAACTTGGTTGTCCACGCGGCGTAGGGACCAAAGAGCAGTGCTTTTTTGCCATCAATGAGGCGGGTATCCAAATGAGGGACAGCCATGGTGGGGGCGGCTCCGGGTGACATCCCATACACCTTTGCCAGGTGCTGTTTTGCAATCTCAGGCTTGTGGCACACCAGCCACTGTCCCCCTATCGGAAATCCTCCAAACCCCTTGCTTTCCGCAATTCCTGAGTTTTGCAATAACGGTAGGCTGCCGCCGCCCGCGCCAATAAATACAAATTTGGCTTGGTTATGAAATTTACGTCTACCCTTGAGATCGTGAATTTCAACCTCCCATCCATCCCTGTTTCGCGTGAGATCAGTCACTCTATGTTGGGTGGCATAACCGCAGTCGGGCTGTTGGCCCAGCCATTGAATCAATAAAGTTGATAATGCGCCAAAGTTGACATCAGTACCACGATCCATTTTGGTTGCGGCAATGGGGGTGTTATCCCGGCCGTTCACAATCAAGGGAGCCCATTGGTGAATGGTTTCGCGGTCTTCAGTGTACTCCATGCTCTTAAAAAAATGATGGGCCTGCATTCTGGCATGCCGTGACTTAAGGAAATCCACCTGTTGCTGCCCATACACGAAGGCGATGTGGGGCAGGGGATTGATGAATTTTCTTGGGTCGTCGACCATTCCTGTGCGGGCGGCGTAACCCCAGAAATATTTGGACTGCTCGAACTGGTGGAAAATCTTAATTGCCTGACTTACATCCACTTCACCATCTTCACCCCGATTGGGAGTATAACTTAGTTCACATATTCCCGCATGCCCAGTGCCGGCATTATTCCATCCATTGGAGCTTTCCTGGGCTAATTCTCCAGTGACTTCGTATAATTGAAGCTTCAGATTCGGTTGAAGGGTTTTCAA
>CAZAIZ010000346.1:0-2531 GCA_964485275.1 uncultured Pedosphaera sp. | reverse complement strand
TTATAGTTTTGGCGGTGTGCGGATCATGGCAGTCGACACATTTGACGCCTTTATGGAACATCTTGCTTTGAATGAATGAGCCGGCGACATACACCTCCTCGTTAATCTGGCCATCAGGATGATAGGTAGGCTGACTGACGCTTGGGGCCCATGGCTCTAGCAATTCAAGCACGAAATGGTCGAAGAACTTATGACCGGCGTGATGGTCAATGTCCAGTGTGCTCCGCCGGGCGTGGCACTTGGCGCAGGACTCAAGCTGGGTTCGGTTGTCACTCTTCACGTCTGCCAGGCCAAAAAATACGTCCCCCTGCCAGTCTCCTTTACGGGCCATGGCCACATGTTTTTCAGCCGGGCCATGGCAGGCCTCGCAGGAAACATTGACCTCTGAAAAACTGGTGGCGAAACGTTCCGTGCCCGGGTCAAATTTCTTTCGAACATTGGTGGAATGACAATCGGCACACATGTGATCCCAGTTCTGCATCGGACGCGTCCAAAAGAGCTGATCGTGCGGAGGGATGCGCTCCTCATTATAGATATGGAACCAGCGCTCGCCTTCAACATCCCAGCAAAACGGCAGTACCTGCAATCGGCCATCTGGGAATTCCACCAGATATTGCTGAAGCGGCTCCCAGCCAAAGGTATACTTGATGGGAAAGGTCTCCTGCTTGCCTTTCTGATTTTCTGTTTCAACCATGTAATGGTCGCCTTTTTTGAAAAACCGCGAGGTGATGGCATGGTGGGTGAAGGTGGTTCCGTTGAAATCTGCCCGAACCGTTTGATCGTTGGGCAATTCCATGGCATGAAAATGATGCGAACCCTCCCATTTTGCCACCGCCTCGGCATGACATTCCACGCAGGAATCGCGCCCAACATAAGCCGAGTGGGGTTTTGGTTCGGCCGATATTTCGAAATCCTGCTCCCCATTTGTCGCCTTGGGCCCGGATGAGTTCGCTTTATCCTCTCCTTTGCCGCACCCATAAAACAACAGGGCGGCTACTACGATGGTCAACACTGTAGTCGCAAAGGTGATGGAAAATAATGTGCGCACACTGAAAGGATGAGGCATGGGCGCCAAAAGTCAGTTTTTTTCAGAATTCTGATCAGAGAGGATTGGCTTCAAAGCCCATATTAATATGACTGTTGCTGTAGACGCGATGGCCACCCTCCAGTTTTGAATGGCAACAGAAATAGTCATCCAGAGGGCCAATCCAATAAAGAGGATTGGGGGAATTGGGAAGAATGGAACACGGAAGGGCCGGTCCGCATCAGGTTCCCGTTTTCGGAGAATAAATACACCCGCTACTGTTGCCCCCATTATAATGGTGAGCGGTAATCCGATATAATCCAAAATGTCGCCCAGAGTGCCCAAGTTATTCGCAGCTAGAATGAATATCACCGTAATGATTCCCTGAACCATCAAGGCTCGAGCTGGAACTTCTTTGCCATTCAATTTTCCCAGTGATTTCGGCAACTGGCCTGCCTCCGCCATGGCGTAAAGAACACGTCCGCCTACCATCGTAATGGTGCTGATTGTTGAAAGGAGCACAATCACAACCATTCCATTAAACCAACGTACCGTGTCTTCGCCGAATAGTAACTTTGATGCATATGGGCCAATAACATCGATCCCTTTTTTCTCACCGCTATCGGTGATGGAAACCATGTCGGCGGGGGCTTGGGCATGCAGGTAAACGACGTTGATGAGCAGGTAGAGAACCATAACAATTGTGGTCCCTATTATCAGCGACCAAGGGAGAATTCGCCCCGGATTTTTTACCTCGCCTCCGATGAAAGTAGTTGTTTCCCAGCCAAGATACGCAAAGCTGGCTGAAACCATCGCTGCTGGGAAAACTGTTGATAGAACAGGTTTATAATCAAAGGTTAATTGTACAGGACGGCCTTCAGCATTTAATCCCGCAACAATGAAGGCCACAATGACCAGCACTTTGAATACAGTGAAAACATTGTTTACCCTAGTTCCTTCCCGCAACCCAGTACAGTGGATGACCGTAAACAGTCCTATGGCGCCACAAGCTGTCAGCAGTGGAGAAACCCCCGGGAGGAATGTTTGAACATAAATACCCAATAACATGCCAATAAATGCCAAGGCTCCTACGAATGCCAGAAGTGAGCTTAGGACTCCAGTGAGATAACCTGCCGTAGGGCCGTATATTCTTCTGATAAACGTATAGCATCCTCCAGCCCGAGGCATCATGCCTCCCAGTTCACCCAACGAAAGGGCACCGGCTAGTGCGAGAAGACCACAAAAGAGCCAAACCAGTAATACTGCCGAATCGGATTCAAGCTTGTAGGCAAATCCTCCGGTTGCACCGAAAATGCCTGCTCCAATCATGGTGGCTACTACCGTGGCAGTAGCGGACCACAAGCCCAGGGGGCGATCATTTGCCTTATTGTCCAATTCGGCAACCTCTAGCTCAAAGTAGCCCCTGCGGCAACTACATTGACCCAAAGAGGTAGGTTATCAATTTTATCAATTTCACTCTGGCTGAGTTTTGGGTACACTCAGCCCA
>CAZAIZ010000345.1:0-2545 GCA_964485275.1 uncultured Pedosphaera sp. | reverse complement strand
TAAAAGGTACAGGCGCACATTTGGGGGATAACTGGCGGATAAGGCAAGAAGAAACAAAATTCCAACGGAGGCACCTATCATAGATGAGATAGTGGATTTAGATATTCAGCCACGGGCTAGTCGGACTCCACACTCCTTGGGGTGTCTGACACTGATTCCTTTAAGCTGACGTTCAGGCGCCGTGGCGTGAGCGGAGATTGGTCTGGGAGGAGCGATTTGTGTAGATCGTTTCTGAGGGTGTGTTGGGACGCAAGGCCAGGGAAGAGTGATAAATTAGGTCGAGCAGGCGGCCGGCACCACAAAAGAGCAACCAGAGGAACAACCATGTGTCCAGAGGTAATTCGAGAACCCAACCGGTGTGAGCGGCAGAGAGGGTAGCAACGGCGAAAAACATCCTATCAGTACATCGCGCAAGAAGAACATAATCTTACGAAAAAACGAAAAAAGCCACCGCAGGGACAAGGAGAACCCACGGTGGCAGGGGTGGTAAGTGACACCCCCATCCTAAAAGGGAAAAGGGTGTCACAGGGGCGAGTTATTAACAAGGCTCGGCTAAAATGGCAATAAAAAACACCCTATGAGAAAAGTCTCCCCTATGATCTACTAAGGGGAATCTAGCAGAACACCTGTTATGAGGCGAGAAATCCGATAAAATATCATTTTCACTGACAATTAAGCAGCAGTAATACTTTTGTTGGCTCTTACCTTGTGCCAAAGGGGTTATCTTGAAACTCGTTGAGGGATGATACGGCCCAGAAAACAAGTCATATTCCCAGATTTCGTCTGTTTTTTGCTTGAATACACGTTTCCTTTCTTGCGTATAAATCCATATTTGTTACATTCGTCGAAGTTGGCGTAGCCATGTACTTCAAATTATCACTGGTTCTGGTTGGGTTGTTCTTGTGGGTGGGCTGTGGTTCCTCCGGGTCGGACGGGACAACCGATAAGGCGGGGCCCACACCAGAAGAAATACTCAGGGAGCAGAAAGCAATAGCTGAGTACTATAAGATTTCCTACAGGGGGAAGTATGTGGCGAACAAGAAAACCGGAAAAATCGAGCAGCTGATTCTCGCTTCAGCGCCGCTTACCGACCTTGGTGTCGATCGAATAGCCAAGCTTACGGATCTAAAGGCCTTGAATTTGGTGAACACTCAGATTTCCGACGAAGGCTTAAAACACATCGCCAAACTGCCAAACCTACGGAAACTGGAGCTGGGCCGAAATGGCGTCACCGACGCCGGTATGGCCCATGTGGCCCGCCTCAAACAACTGGAGCATTTACAATTGAGTAACACGCGTGTTGCAGATAAGGGCCTGATGAAACTTAGTGAGATGCCCGGCCTTACTTTCCTCGACATACGGCGCTCCCGCGTGACGCCAGCCGGGCGCGACAAATTCGAGAAGACGCCTTTGGGCCGCAAGCGGGGTTTTAGGCTCTTGCTTTGACCCAAAGACCGCGCTTCGGTAGAATGGCGTGTGTATGGACCGTTCTGTTTTTATTCTAATCCTCACAGTTGCGTCGCTTACCTCCAAGTTTCATCTTGCTGCGGATGGGAAAGGCTTCGCACCGCTGTTCAACGGCAAAGACTTTACCGGCTGGACGCAGAAAGGCGGTAAAGCCAAGTACACCGTGATCAATAGTGAAATTGTTGGCACGGCCGTTTCCGGCACACCCAATTCCTTCATGTGTACCAAGAAACTCTACGAGGATTTTATCCTCGAGTACGAATACAAGTGTGATAACCGCCTCAATTCCGGTGTGCAGATTCGCTCCAACGCGTACGACAAGGAAGTGACCAAGACACTGGAAAACGGCAAGACCAAGAAATTCCCGGCCGGACGTGTGCACGGATACCAGATAGAGATCGATCCCAATAAGCCTGAGCGCATGTGGAGTGCCGGCATATATGATGAAGGCCGGCGAGGCTGGCTCTTCCCAGGCCTGCGCGGTGGCGATGGGCCAGCCTTCACCAAAATGGGCCAGAAAACCTACAAGCCAAACGAATGGAACAAGGTGCGAGTAGAGTGCCGCGGCGACTCCATCAAGACTTGGCTCAACGGCGTGGCGCGCGCAGATTTCAAGGATGGCCTCTCAGCTAAGGGCTTCATCGGCCTGCAGGTTCACGGTATCGGTAAAAAGAAGGAACTAGTCGGGGCTCAGGTTCGCTGGCGTAACCTGCGCATCAAGGAATTGAAATAGGGGATTTTTAACTTCCCGTTTTCAATTCAGTTGGAGAGGTTGCCATGTGCTTTTAGCCGCCGCGATCCAGTTAGCGTGGAGGGAGATATCAAGAAGACGATGAACGCCCGACATATTGACACTTTTTGCCCCTGGGATATCTTCACGAGATGAAGCCAGTGCCACGCGGAATCTGAGGCGATACGAGGACCCGTTTCTGAGAATGGACTTATGAAGTTAGCCGGAAAGTAACAAGACATGATACTTGAGAGGAAAGCAGCCTTGGTGACAGGTGCCTCGCGAGGCGTGGGAGCGGCAACAGCTTTGATGTTGGCACGCGCGGGATGTGAAGTGGCGGTAAATTAT
>CAZAIZ010000344.1:0-2549 GCA_964485275.1 uncultured Pedosphaera sp. | reverse complement strand
ACCCTGGAGGATCGACTGGCATTGACCGAACTGGTGCCCAAGGAGGACACCTGCACATTTACCTTTACGATAAAGAAAATAAAGTCCGCTTCCGCCAGCCTGAAGGAGGAAAAAGCTCAAGGCGACATATTGGTCACTGGAAGACTGGTGGATTCCCCGACTGCATCCAACCCGGGACACCTGCGTAACCGGAGTAACCAGAAGATTGAGTTGTTTATCCCGAGGAAATGGGAAAGTAAAATCGCAGACTGGGGGGAAGGAAGTGAGGTCAAGTGCTCCGGTCATCTTCAGGGCTGGAATACAGCCACGCGTCACTATCAGTTTAAGGCGAGCAAGATTCATGGCGATCCACTTGGCCTTACTATCCTGATCTGGGCCTTCAAGATTATTTTCTTCTATCCAATCTGGATACCCTGCTGGGTAATCTACAAAACTGTCTATGTAGCAATCCCAACCGGTCTGGTACTGCTGGTTGTAGGCGAATGGCAGGATAATGGGGACTTATCCAGATGGGGACTTATCCTGTCTTTCGGGTTTGGAATCACCGGGCTCATGTTACGGTTTTACGTCTGGGCAATAACAATAAAGTGCCAAGCCGAAGATTTGATGTCCGGGCAATAAAAACGAAGGGGAAAGTTCCTATCGAAAAATGGCCAGGCAGATTCAGGCTCGCCATTCAGGTTCAGGACGGTAACGTGGGGCCATGAAGCTCCTCCTGTTTGTGATGACTGTGGTGATGACTGGGTGTACTGCCACGCCCGACTGGGAGGCCAACGATTGGGATTGGAGCACGCAAATAGGCACCTTCACCTTTGACCAAGCAAAAATTGAGTTCGGCACGCCATTTCACACGAAGACATCGAGCGATGGAGGGACGGTCGTTGTTTGGCGGCGTCTTGCAGGTTGGACTTACGACAGCAGCAGACTGATCGACAAGGCAGGCACGAAGATAGGTGGTACGGCGACCGTTAAAGCCAGGGCGACTCGTTACGAGCATGCCATCCTTCAGTTCGACAAAGATGGGAAACTTGTATCAGGCTCTGGATTTGGACCCCGGAAAAAGAAGGCTAAAATGGCCAGACAGGTTCAGACTCGCCATTCGGGTTCGAGGCGGTAGCGTTGTTTTTCGTGATTAATATGAATCGCATGAATCCAGAGTTGCATGCAGGTGCCTATGTGTTCACTTCAGTACCATTTGATACGGACATCCGTGGCTTGAGCGTTGTGGCAAGTGTACACGAGGCCGAGGGATGACCCCATCGAATCGTGTGATAGGAACGACAACGCGTTAGCTCAAACGGATGGTTTTTGTAATAGCGTAAGGGCTACTTCTTTTTACGCCAAGGTATGTGCGCTGTGTAGGATCGGTCTCCGTTTTTGACGTATTTGGTAGCTCCAGCTTGAGTCGCTCCACCCGGGATGTTTTTGCGGGCTTTTTGATGAGCAGAAGCTTTGGAAGGACCTGTTCCGATTGCCGTGCCTTTTTCATATCCGGCCAAAGTATAATTGGCCTTTATTGAATCGGCGACTACCAGAGATGGCATAAAAAACGCAAACAAGGAACAAATAAGAAGAGATATCTTCAACATAATACAACTTATACTGAATTGGTTATTTGTCTAGGGTGAGGCTATTTTTTACGTAATCATTTAAGTTGTTTTTGAATGAATTACGGCACCAAGGCACAGATTGATGACCTCCAAAAGGCGTTGCCCAGATGCACAATCAACAGCAACCTCACGAAGCAACCGCAATCATTCCTCCCCGTGAAAGCCCTTGTGGGCTTGGGCGATGTGCCGACGATCGTGATCGCCTTGGTCAGCACCGTGTTGGCTTATCAAAGCACCGTCTCATCTTCTGACAGAATCCTTCATTCTGGAGCGTAGTATAGTTATGACAGGTTGGGTCGAGGCTGGTCGTATCTTAGGTACGATTGGGGCAGAATCCAAGGATGCCGTAGAACCTAACTCAGAAGGAAAATACTGGTATCGCCGTGGGCGACACGACACGCCCGAGCCAATAACTCGCAGACTTTGGAGGCTTGCTCGAGCATACGCAGGAGTTTTCGTGACGGTGTTCGTGTGGCTAGTGATACTCGGAATCGTATTGGCTGCGCTAATTACTGGCTCAATTTGATTGTGGCTAATCAATGAGCCGGTAGTGGGTGACAGGGCGGATTTGAGAGACAACCTTGAGGACTTGGGCGATCTCCCCTTGTCCTGAGTTGGACAAACCATTAGCGCCCGGTGGACATTGCGGGGCTGGTCTTCGCTTTTGTGTTTCTCGGCCCAGCGTTTCCATCTCGTCATGAATCTAAGATACGAACAATAGAAGTACAGAAGAGGAGCTAAAATGATACAGATTACTATACGGCTAGCAAAAAGAGTTTGCTCCCTGTTCTCCTGATCTACTGTGTTAAGACTGTGTTAAACACAGACAGTTCGCTAAGCCGCGCGGCTGTTTATATGAACTAAACGCTGTAAATCGAGGAGGGAAAAGTGGCGGGAGTGACGAGACTCGAACTCGCGACCTCTGGCGTGACAGGCCAG
>CAZAIZ010000343.1:0-2558 GCA_964485275.1 uncultured Pedosphaera sp. | reverse complement strand
GTTATGCCAGACCTGATCGGTTTGATGATCGCAAACTCTTTCCCGGCACTCAGTTGGAATTTCAAAGACCGACCAAGATGGATTTCTGGGGCTTTATTGGGTGCTTCGCAATCTGTTTTGCCATCATCGGCATCGTGCTATGGGTGGCAAGACTCGGTGCATGATATCGGCTTCTGCAGGAAAGTGGTTGCAGAATATTTTTCCTCATTTTAATTATCTTCATCACTGCGTTGTTGGCACTCGGCAGTAACTTTTTTCTCTATCTCCTTAGGCATTGTATCATAATGATCCAAGACTTCAGTGTGCATGCCGCGTCCTTCAGTCAAGGGGCGCAGGTTGGTGGAGTATTTATATAGCTCCATTTGCGGGACGTGAGCTTTCACCACCTGGAACGCACCGTCGGCTTCCATACCTTGTATCTTTCCGCGTCTCCCGTTGAGGTCACCCATTACCGCCCCCATGAACTCTTCAGGCACTTTTACTTCAATGTGCATGATTGGCTCCAACAGGCAGGGCTTTGCAGCCTGGAAGGCTTCACGGAATGCATGCTTCCCGGCAATCTGGAAAGCAACATCCTTCGAGTCGACGGGGTGCTCCTTGCCATCGTAAAAATCCACTTTGACATCCACCACTCGGCAGCCAGCAAGGATACCCTCTTCACAGGCTTGGTCTACGCCCTTCTTTACCGATGGGACAAAGCTTCGGCTTACGTTCTGTCCTACGAGCGAGTCAACAAACTCCACGCCCGAGTCACGTTCCCGGGGCTCAATTCTCATCCATACTTCGGCAAATTGTCCTGCTCCCCCGGACTGTTTTTTGTGGCGGTATTTGCTTTCGGCGCGTGCTCTGATTGCCTCACGAAAAGGCACACGAGGTTCGTAAAGTTCGATTTCCACATTGAAACGCTCCTTCAATTTCTTGCAAATTACATCCAGGTGCAATTCACCTTGTCCGGACATAACTGTTTGGTGTAGCTCGCCGTCTACTTTATATACGAAAGTAGGGTCCTCCTCATGTAAGGCGGAAAGACCAGTGGCAATCTTGTCCTCATCTCCTTTTCCTTTAGATCGTAGTGCAGAATGGATGTTGGGTATTGGGAAATTAATGGGAGCTAATTTTGCCTCCATCTTGCCGCCGGCAAGGGTATCGGAAGTGTGAGCTTGCTTGAGTTTTACCAAAACGCCCAAGTCACCGGCGGACAGGCTGTCCACTGAAGTCCGTTCTTCTCCATTAAGTACGTGAATCTGGTTGATTCTCTCAGAGGATTTGTGTGTGTTGTTTTTTAGATCAACACCGGTATTTAATGTTCCAGAATACAGTTTAAAAAACGATTGTGATCCTACGTGACCTTCATTCATCGTTTTATAGATGAATAAAACTGGATTAGGATCGCTGAGTTGTATCTCAGTGTCCGTTTCGTCTGCTAGAGTTGCTTTCGTTGTCGGTTTGTCTGCTGGGGAGGATCCGTAGCGGGCAATAAAGTCTATTATGCATGTTACTCCCACATTCGTGGTTGCTGATGAGGCAAATACGGGTATGAGGTTTTCAGATTGCAATGCTTTGTGAAGTCCACTCCGCAGCTCTTCTTCAGTGAGACTGCCTTCCTCGAAGAACTTCTCTAATAGTGCGTCGTCTGATTCGGCAATTAATTCGATGAGTTGAGTGTGCAAATCCTCCGCTTCCTCTGAGTCTGCTGAACTACTCTTGCCACTACCATCAGTTTCAAAGGTGATAAGTTTCTTGTTTAGTACGTCCAACACCTGATTGAATCCTGGTCCGACATTTACTGGCACAGTGAGAGGCATAACCTTGTTCCCGAAATTCTCACGTAGGCTGGCCAGTGAGCCATCGAAGTTGGCATGTTCCTTATCGAGGCAGTTTACTGTCACAAGATGGGTCGCCCCTAAATCTTGCGCCCATTCCCAAACTTTAGTTGTGCCTACCTCTACTCCATTGGTAGCATTTACAGTGACCAGTGCCGAATCGCAGACACGTAAAGCACCTAGTGCTTCGGCAAGAAAGTCGAGGTAGCCTGGCGTGTCTATAAAGTTTAATTTTTTTCCATCATGTTCCACGCAGAGAGGAGTGGCATTGATTGAAATTTGCCTCTCTTTTTCCGCATCATGGTAATCACTCATTGTTGATCCGGCTTCGATGCTGCCCAATCGGTTGATAACTCCGGATGCTGCTTCAATACACTCGGCCAGCATCGTTTTGCCCGATGATGCATGGCCTACTATGGCGAAATTGCGTATGTCCTCGGTGGGGTAATTTTTCATGGTATCAATTTGTTTTGCGATGGGAGTGGAAGGAAGGAAACGAGGTCAGTAGTGGGCAAATGGAAATTTCCACTGCCCCACGGCACAAGCCAACACAGTCCTATCCGGATACAATCCACGGTGAAAGGCTGATTGTTTGCGCGGGAAAGCGAATGGACAAGGAAAATATGCCTTGTATTTAGTCGATCTTGGATTCGATTCGATCGAGCTTCTGGTTCAATTTGCGGTAGCAATGGCCGCCCAGGGCCAGTAACAGGAAGGCGCCTACTGCGGCAACTC
>CAZAIZ010000342.1:0-2559 GCA_964485275.1 uncultured Pedosphaera sp. | reverse complement strand
GGGGTCGCCATTTTTTAGGCTTGTTTCGTTAAAAAGCCCCTGCTGTAGCCCGTTTTCATTCCCGTACCAATTCGACTAAACTTATCCACATGCCCGGAACAATTGCCATTGTGGGTCGCCCAAATGTCGGTAAATCCGCCCTGTTTAATCGGATTGCTGGCCGGCGTATTGCCATTGTCCACGATATGGCAGGGGTAACCCGGGACCGGGTGGCGGCCGAGGTGGAATGGTCCGGGCAACCTTTCACTCTCGTGGATACCGGCGGTATCGGCCTGATTCCCGGCGAGAAATCTGATGATATCATTGCCTCAGCCACGGTTGATCAGGTGAATGTGGCCATTAAGGCAGCCGAGGCGATTATATTTGTCACCAACCTCCAGGAAGGAATTGTGCCCTTGGATAAGGAGGTGGCTCAACACCTGCACCAAAGCGGCAAACCCACCCTGCTCGCCATCAACAAGGCAGATAACCCAAAGAGTGAGGAAAACGCGGTAGAATTTGCTTCTCTTGGGTTTGAGCAAACCTTTCCGGTCAGTGCACTGCATGACCGGGGCACCGCCGAACTGATACAACAGGCCCTGAAATATCTCCCCCGGACAACCACTGCCTCTCCAATGGAAACTCTGGAGGATTCCGAACTCAAACTTGCTTTTGTAGGGCGACCCAATGTGGGCAAATCCTCCATCATCAACGCCCTAACTGAAAGTGAGCGCGTCATCGTAAGTGATATTCCTGGCACCACCCGCGATGCAGTCGATATTCCCTTCACCATTGAGACAGAAGGACGGGAACAACACTGCCTGCTTATCGACACAGCCGGAATGCGCAAAAAAAGCCGGGTAAAGGAAACACTTGAATATTTCAGTGTCACCCGCACCGCCGCAGCCATTGAGCGCTGTGATATTGCCATACTGGTGATTGATGCGGAAACCGGCATCGTGGAGCAGGACAAAAAGATTGCTGATCTCATCACCAGAAACCATCGGGCCTGCATTGTGGTAATTAACAAGTGGGACCTCACCTCGCAAGCAGTCAAAGAGGCTCGGAAAGAGGAAATCGAGCATCGACGCCGCAAGGACCGGCACCGTGACGATCGCGAAAAAAAGCTTACAACCCTCGGTGAGTTTGGTCATTGGGTGCAGGAACAATTGTTCTTTCTTGATTACGCACCGGTTATTTTCACCAGCGCCACTGAGAACTTCCAACTCGATCGCCTTCTGGAATCAATCCGGTATGTGGATGATCAATGGCAACAGCGCATCCCCACCCCGCTCCTCAACCGCACGTTGAAAGACATCATCAATCAAAAACAACCACCCAATAAAACCGGAAAACAGTTTAAGCTGTATTATGCAGTCCAAGTTGAAGGATCCCCACCGGCATTCACGCTTTTTGTCAATGCACCCCATGTTTGCACCGATCAATACGAGTTGTATCTTTCACGTCAAATACGCAATGCCTTCGGTTTTGAAGGATGCCCAATCCGGTTATTTGTCAAGGAACGCCCCAAATCCATCGAACCGGTCCGTCGTAATAGTTAAAGAAGTCCAACTGTCAGCAACGCGGCATTGACCGACCGTCCAAGGAACCTACCTTCTAGGTCCATGGCGAAAAAGAAGGCCCCTTTCAAAAAGTCCACACGCTTTGTTCATGAAGATCCATGGCGCGTATTCCGTATTATGTCCGAATTTGTGGAGGGCTTTGATGAAATGTCTCATATCGGCCGAGCTGTCACCATTTTCGGATCGGCTCGCACCAAGCCACGGGACCGATATTACAAGGCAACCGTCGATCTTTCCAAACGCCTCGCTGAAAACAACTATGCGGTTATCACCGGAGGAGGTCCGGGCATCATGGAGGCAGCCAACAAGGGTGCGGCCCAAGGTGGGGGTCGTTCCGTTGGCCTAAATATTAAATTACCCTTCGAACAATGTGGCAATCCATATTCAAATATCTCGGTCGACTTCCATTACTTTTTTGCCCGTAAAGTCTGCTTGGCAAAATACAGTACCGCCTTCGTCTATATGCCAGGAGGCTTTGGAACCATGGACGAATTTTTTGAGGTCCTCACATTAGTACAAACCCGCAAGGTTCCACGCTTTCCTCTCATCTGCTTCGGACGCAGCTATTGGAACGGGCTGATAAAATGGGCCAACAGTACTCTTAAACGTGGAAAATACATCAGTCCGGATGACACAGATCTGGTCACAATCACCGACAGCCCGGCCAAGGCTGTGCAAATAATTAATGAGTTTCACAACAAATCAGGAGATCAAACTACCCCTCCCTCCGCATTTGCCTAATGCGACCCATAATAGAGCACGCACCCACCAGCCACACGCCAGAAACACTGGCCGATCAATTGCGTGGATTGCCCGGTTTAATACTCCTACGGAGTGAGGGGCAACTCACCGATCAGGCTCGTTACTCATTTGTGGTCGCCCAACCATTTCTCAGCCTGCGAACATGGGGCAGTCGATGTGAAACCCGCTCGGGCAAGCACATTGGTGTACAATATGGAAACCCTTGGAATATTCTGGACCAACTGGTTTCCCGTTA
>CAZAIZ010000341.1:0-2583 GCA_964485275.1 uncultured Pedosphaera sp. | reverse complement strand
GGCCCATGTCCATGGCCATGGTCATCTGTTGACGTTCCCTCTCTCCAAGCTGAGCACCCGCTGCATCGGCAACGGCCGAGATTCCATCCAGGTATTCATCAATCTTGGCCAGTGCCTGTTCAGTGCTCAGGTAAAGATAGAAGCTGCCACCCAGATCGAGATGCTGATTTACCGACCAGAAACTATTTTGAATCGCAGCCTTCTTCTGACCAGCCGGAACAGTTTCAGACTTTACCCGGGAAGCCACCTCATCCCACAGGGTGTTTCTAGGTTCCTCTTTCTTCTCGGCTACTGCCTGCTGCCCAGCCTGACCGCCTGTCTCAGGCTGTGTACTCGGTTTTGCCTCAGGAGCTTCTGAAGTTGTTTCATTTCCACCACAGGCAATCAGGCCTGCAGCGGTTATAAATGGTAAGAAATTAACAAAGTTTTTCATGATACTAGATTGACTTAAGATCTCGCGATGGGATGGCTCACTCTGAAGGCACACGAAGCGGTAGACAACAAAAAAACAGGGGTTTAGTTGGGCCAGTAAACCTGCAACCCTATGGAGTCCACTTGATCCGTGCAATATCCTGTGGCCCCAATAGCTCCACGTGGCCATCAACAAAGACCGTTATAATCTTTGATTCGGGATCTGGAATAAATTCCTCTTCACCAGCCGAACCGTTCCAATCCAAACCCGCATCATAAAGCAATACCGTCTTTTCAGGCTCCTTAATATTGGCCAACTTCACACCTCCCAGATGCTTGTTATAGAGCCAGACACATACCCTTTCACCCGGAGCAGCCGTCTCTAAAAAAACCGGATCACCAAAAACCCCCTCATCCTTAACCTGCTTCAGAACGTCATCGCTCCACGAAGCTGCCTTGGGCAATTGCCCATTAAACGACTCGTATTCGAATATACCAAGCGCCAGCTGCTTTCCGTTATTCATTTTTAGCTGTGAAATGGCTTCTGCATCAAACGATGACATCCCTCCAATTAATCCCTCGGCAAAAGAACCCGCCCCCAAAGCAATCGCTCCCAAAGCAACCGGTGCGGCCATCGCTCCAGCCAGCGCCATGGTATCGTAGCCCATGCCTTCAGTATGTGTCTGCATCAACATACCGTCGGGTTGCATCTGGATCACCGACAAGTTTGCAGAGGACCCCATTGTCATCAGTTTGGTGAGCATTCTCTCCATGGATCCGGGAAGCCCTTCTTCCATCCCAGCTGAAAGAGATTCCTTTACCATCTTCGCTGAGAAGGCACTGACACGGTCACTTACATAGAAGAGTTGATTGCCCTTCAACGGTAATCCCTTGGAAATTTTACGGAATTCGGGAGTACCTTTAATGCCCTGACTTTGCCCCGTGTGTACCGCAATTACTTTTTGGGCCAGTGCCGGTGTGGAGGCAATCACCAGATAATCGCCCACCTGAAACATTGCCGGCTGCAAAGGAATCGGTAAACCTGGTAAAGGTTGGGGCAGTTGGCTGATTGTCACTCCACCCAAGTCCACTGGCTGCAAGGGCATTTGGGTCGAGATTAGGCCCTCAAGCATCTTCTGGATAGAGTTATCCTTTACCTTCATCGTTATGATCACGCCCGGTTCTGGGACTTCAATCATCTGCACTTCCCCGGCACCCGATGGCAACGCCGGAATCCCCACACCTAAAGAGGGACCAACTGCCCCGGACTCTGGAATACGAATGGGTTGTGGTAATCCCTCCGGCACCGGCACAGCCTCCTCAACAGCGCTATCAGACCCGCCTTCAAACTCCCCCATAAGAGAGTATCCTAATGGAACCTGAATCGTTTTGACTGGATCAAAGGTTACATAAATCCCAATTTCCCCAGCGTATCCGCCATTAACCGCAAGAAGCGGAGGACTCTTCAAAATGGTGTTCAGTTCCCCGAGCATTTCTGGTGTTCCGTGATCGGTTACCATCGCCTGCACCCATTGGAGAATAACCGTTAAATTCAGATCACCATGGGCGGCTACCGCTGTTTCAGCAGGCATCAGTTTAAGGGCCCCCAACTCGTGTGGAGCAGATCCAAAAGCTTTCCAAATAAGCCCATTCATTTTAGCCGGATCGTGATGCACCGCCGCTACGTTCCGCTTCAGTCCTTCTCCCAAATCCTTGGTGCTCGCACCAACACCATCAATGCTATCGAGACCCAACCCTGTGTAGGCGGCCTGTCCCACTTCGATACCGGTGCCGGCAAATTGCGCAATCATCGCACCCATGCCACCAATCAATACCTCTGCGGGATCGCCCTCGCTCGAAGGAGATTCAGCCCCCATTTGCTTCACCAAATTGCCGCCCTCAGTGAAGACTGTTTGCACCCATTGCTGGGCCTGTGCAGTACTCAGGTAAAAATAAAAACTCCCACCGGCGTCAAGCTTCTGGGTCACGGCAGTAAAAGAGGTGGAGGAATCAGCCACAACAGGAGGAGTAACCGGCGGTATCTCCACGATGCCCAAAGTCGCCCCCTTTCCTCCTCCTTCAACCGCTCCCCCACCTGCACCTGCTTCAGCACCATTTCCGACGGGTTTACTCGCAACCGAACCAGGGTCCGCATCCTGAGGGTCAGGCCCC
>CAZAIZ010000340.1:0-2590 GCA_964485275.1 uncultured Pedosphaera sp. | reverse complement strand
GAGATGCTGAATGCCGCGGAAAATCTCGAGTTCGAAAAAGCAGCGCACCTACGCGATCAGGTCAAGATGCTGAAAAAAGAGCTGGAGTAAGCTAGTTCCACGATATGTCCTCAGGTGCATCAGCCATCAACTTATGCACACCGCCCATCTCGATCATCACCGCACGCCATAATTGGCCCGGAGGAATGGCAAACACGTGATCCACGCACGCCGGGTGGGTAACCCACGCATTGCGTTTCATTTCATCCTCCAGCTGCCCGGCACCCCATCCGGCATAACCGGCAAAGATGCGCACTTGCTGGGATACCGAAAATGATTCTCCGAGTTCAACCAATCCATCCAGTGAATGTTCCAGATTGAGGTTGGGGATAACATTAGCATCAGGCAGGTAATCATCACTGTGGAGAAAACTCATCGACTGCCCCTGCACCGGCCCTCCAATAAACAAATCCTGTTCACATATTCGTTCAGGCAAATCCTCAATAATCATCTCACCCACGGTCTTTTCGGTGGAGCGATTCAGCGTCAATCCAAATGCCCCTTCTGTACTGTGCTGACAGAGCAACACCACGGTTCGACTGAAGAATGAGCCCGCCAAATTGCCGCTATCGATCAGCAATTTTCCCTTAAGGGATTTGAAGGGTTTATCCATTATTAACCACGCCCCGCAAGAAGCTTGCGTCCTTAGTAAGCTCATTTATACTCATTACATGTTCAAAGCACTTATCATCATGGCAGGTGCGATCGCACTCCTTTTGGCTGGATGCCAGAGTACTGATTCGGGGCATCGCGAATTCATTCCGGGCAAGGGATGGGTTCCGGTTAAAGGCAAGATCCTGGGCGGTTAAGCCAGAAGTTCCTTCGCAGAGGCTTTTACTCCGGCGACATTAAGCCCGAATTTATCGTATAGTTGATCTGCCTTATAGGCCGATTGCCCGAATTGGCCGGCGATCCCCAAAGTCTTGATGGAATGGGAAATACCTTCGTTTGAGAGCGCATGACTCAACTGGGCACCCATGCCGCCGATTATCTGATGGTCTTCAATTGTTACCAACCTGCCTTTAGCAGCCTTTACTGCAGCCCCTATGGTCTCGATATCCACCTGGTTGATAAAGGGGTTATTGATGACAGTCGTCTTCACGCCTTCATCTGCAAGTTGTTTGCCTGCTTCAATTACCCGGTTTAGCAGCACTCCACTGCCCACAAGCACCACATCATCGCCCTCCTGCAGAACCTGTGCTTTACCCCATTGATAACTTGGATCCTCAACCCAGCTGAGCGGATAATTTTCGCGGCCCACAAAGAAAATATAACTCTCCCCATCCTTACCCGCAGCCCGGTCATCCTCAAAACGTTTAATGGCCTGATACATAAACTCCTCAGCCTCATCAGGGCAGGAAGGAACGATCACGGTAGTATGAGGGATCGCACTGACTGCAGCCAAATAGGTTGTTGCCTGATGACTGGCTCCATCGGCCGCATCCTGAAAACCGATGTGACTGAACATGGCAATCACCGGCCCCTGAGTTAAGGCAGCCATGGTTAAGGGGAGATTGCCCTTGGTTACACCAAACTGGCCAAAGGTGTCCACAATCGGCACAAAACCCACCTTACTCATTCCTATACCTGTGCTGACCATATTGGCCTCGGCAATGCCCACCTCGATAAACCGCCCGGCAACCGCTTTTTGGAAAGCTGAAATCCCGGTTGAGCCCTGCACATCTGAAGATATTGAAAATACCGGTGCCCCTTCCAGAGCTGCGCGAATGGCTCCCTTGGCCAAACCCGCCTGAACCTTGCTCTTCTCTACAGCTGGCGCAGCACTGGGTTCAGCTGCAGCCTTTGCCTCTTCAGCCTGCTTCCAGTCTTCATGAAGCTCACTGGCCCAATTCAAAAATTCCTCAGGCGCTTCATTGGACCCATAGATTTCATTAACCCAATCGACAATCTTCTCGCCGTTCTTGAGTGGGAACCCATGACCACCGGCGGAGTTCTCCTCTGTTGCGCTAATCCCCTTACCCTTGATGGTCTTCACCCAGAGACATACCGGCTTATTGTGATTCGTCTTGGCTTCAGTAACCCCCTTTTCAATGGCGCTATAAACCGCCTGCAGATCGTGCCCATCCTCAACTTGAATCACGTTCCATCCCAAATCATCAATCGCCTCAAAACTGGGCTGCATGGAAAAACTATCCTGGGTAATGCGCCCAGAAAGTTTGGTGTCATTATCCGATAAGATCATGACAAAGGGATTCACGTGTCCCTTGGCGGCCAAGCCGGGAATGGCTGCCACAGCCTCCTTGGCCTCCCCTTCCATCATGGCTCCATCAGAAATGGCGCAGATTGTTACCCGATCATTACCGGCCAATTTATCGCCTATGGCCAAACCTTGAGACTGCGGAAGACCTGAACCCAGAGGACCATTGCTGATTAATATCCCCTCAGGATTAATATGACTTTCTCCGTGGCCGGTGAGCTTGCTTTCAATACTGCGAAACCCTTTGAGCGACTCATAATCGAGCCCATCAAACCCATAATTGGCGCGCAATGCATAAACTCCATTCTCCGCGTGACCGGCATCATTAATGAA
>CAZAIZ010000339.1:0-2591 GCA_964485275.1 uncultured Pedosphaera sp. | reverse complement strand
CGCGTAGGTGCGCTGCTTTTTCGAACTCGAGATTTTCCGCGGCATTCAGCATCTCCTCTTCCAGTTCACGAATGGTCTCAGTTACATCAAATTCTCCCCTGGCGTCTCTTAGCAGGATGGTAGCTTTGTCCGTGGCATCCTGCCGGTTGCCCAAGCTTTCCTCTACAGCACGGGAAACACTGCGTGGGGTGATATTGTGTTTCTTATTGTGTGCCAATTGCTTTTCCCGCCGGTATTGGGAGATGGTCATAAATTCATTGATGCTTTTGGTGATGACATCAGCGTACAAAAACACCTGGCCATTAAGGTGCCGGGCAGCTCTGCCGGCGGTTTGGATGAGTGAAGTGGTGCTCCGGAGAAAGCCCTCCTTGTCTGCGTCGAGGATGGCAACCAGGGAAACTTCGGGCAGATCCAGTCCTTCGCGCAAAAGGTTGATGCCTGCAAGTACATCAAATTCACCCTTGCGGAGTGCCCGAAGGATTTCCACCCTTTCCAGTGCGTCAATTTCACTGTGCAGATAGCGGACATTAATCCCTATTTCCCGTAAATAATCAGTTAGCTCCTCGGCGGTTCGCTTGGTAAGTGTTGTGACTAAAACGCGTTCCTTGGATTCCACGCGTTGACGGCATTCCTCGATAAGATCATCGATTTGGCCCTTGAGTGGTTTCAAGGTAATCTCGGGGTCCACCAGGCCGGTGGGGCGTACAATTTGTTCTGCAATATTCGGTCCAGCCCATTTTGTTTCCTGTTCTGATGGGGTGGCACTAACATAAATAGTTTGGTTCTGGTGGCCTTGGAATTCCTCGAAGTTGAGTGGGCGGTTGTCCAGTGCGCTAGGCAACCGAAACCCATGTTCCACCAGGACCGTTTTGCGTGAACGGTCTCCGGCGTACATGCCGCGAATTTGCGGTAGCGTTGCATGGCTTTCATCGATTACCAACAGGTAATCCTCAGGGAAAAAATCCATCAGGGTGTTTGGCTTGGATCCTCTTGGCCGTTGATTGATGTGCGCACTGTAATTTTCAATGCCACTGCAGTATCCCAGTTCCTCCATCATCTCCAGGTCATACTCTGTACGCATCTTTATGCGTTGGGCTTCAAGGAGTTTCTTTTCTTTTTCGAAATATTGGATCTGTTCACGAAGTTCAGTGCGAATGGTCTTCATGGCGGTTTTTATTTTGTCTGTTTGGGTGACAAATTGTTTGCCGGGAAAGATGGTGACCGAACCCAGTGTCTCCAGAGTATTGCCCGTTAATGGGTCAAAGCGCTGGATACGTTCGATTTCATCACCAAAAAATTCGACCCGAATTCCGTCTTCGGTCTGGGCAGGCCGAACATCCACCGTGTCGCCCCGAACGCGAAATTGTCCGCGCTCAAAGGCAATATCATTTCGCGTATACTGCAGATCAACGAGTCGGGCCAGCAGCGGTTCACGGCCAATCTCCAGTCCTTCGGTTAAAGGGAGCATTAAGGACTCGTAATCATCCCGGTTTCCGATTCCGTAGATGCAGGACACACTGGCGACAACCAGAACGTCACGACGGGTCAGCAGAGAGCTCATTGTGGCGAGTCTCATGCGTTCAATATCCTCGTTTACCGACGAATCCTTTTCAATAAATGTGTCGGTTCTCGCAATGTAGGCTTCAGGCTGATAGTAATCGAAATAACTGATAAAATATTCAACGGCGTTGTTTGGGAAAAACCCTTTAAATTCAGCATAAAGTTGGGCTGCCAATGTTTTGTTATGGGAAATCACCAGCGTGGGTCGGTCGATTTTCGAAATAACATTCGCCAGAGTGTAGGTTTTTCCCGAGCCGGTAACACCCAGTAGTACCTGGTGGGGGAGGTCTTTTTCGAGTCCTGAAGATAATTTGGCTATAGCACCAGGTTGGTCACCATCGGGAGGGTAGGGCTGGTGTAACTCGAACATCGGCGGACAAGGTACGAGTCGGTGCAGGGAGTGTCAATTGACCGTGATGATACAGCACGATAATATTCGGCGTGCTTGCTCCGCTAAAAAGTCTGTATGTCCATGTGCCTTTTTGTGCCTCCAAATGTAGTTACTGCGCGTTCTTTTCCCATCAACCAGAGGGCGAGATGGTGGATCGGTATGTTTCTGCGCTGGTGAAGGAATTGGAGATGGTGGCGGGTGAATTGCAGCTGCGTACGGTTTTTTTCGGGGGAGGCACCCCTTCCATTTTGAGTCTACGCCACTGGGAAAAAATATTGGTGGCAATAGGGGCTCTAGGTGTTGATGAGGTAAATGAATGGACCGTGGAATGCAATCCGGCAACTATTTCAGAGGATAAGGCCAGACTCCTTAAGGAGGGCGGTGTGACTCGTATTTCAATGGGTGTGCAGTCTATGGATCAGGATTTACTCGTGCGCCTCGGGCGTGTTCATTCCCGGGAGATGGTCTATAAATCCTATGACATCCTTCGGAATGCTGGATTTGAACGGGTCAATCTGGACCTAATGTTCGCTATTCCCGGTCAATCCATGGAAGTGTGGCGCGATAGTCTGGATGAAGTCATTACCATGAAGCCAGACCATCTATCGTGTTATGAGGTGATTTATGAGCAGGATACACC
>CAZAIZ010000338.1:0-2597 GCA_964485275.1 uncultured Pedosphaera sp. | reverse complement strand
AATCCTCCTGGTCAACCCAGAGTTTGGTGAGCATCTGGTTCATGATCCGGTCCACGGTGCCGTTCTTTATTTTGTGGTTGGTATCGGGCATTAACTGGATGAGATAGGCGGGTCGGCCGTTAATGGTTTCGGTGCCGATCAGGCGGGGGATAAATTTTTCATTATACAGGTCCATGTTGTGGGACATCATTTTATCTGAACCTTTTTTACCGTTGCGTTCCAGGAATCGACGCTGGCGTTTACGGTTCTTTTCGCGGTCCTCCTCAATTTCCTTAGGAGTGGGCCGCCGCCCGTTAACTTTAATGAGGACTTGGTCCTGATTATTGCTGTAGGCCTGATAGGTCTTGGTCTGAGGGTTGCCTGTTGCGTTTATATCAGTGGGTTTATTGATAATGACTTTGCGCAGGAAGGAAAAAACGGGGAGGACCGCGGAGGTCTCCTTGAGTTTTCCATTGGCCTGTGCGCGGTCGACTATCTCGGAAGCTGAAAGGGTAGGTGTGCCTGAGGCGAGCAGTTGGTCGAGGGCGAGGTTGTCTTCAGTCATCCATTCCACTGCTGAAGGAGTTGAACAACCCAGGGAAGCGATCAAAACACTCAAACAAAGGAGTCCCGTTCGTATTGTGCGTTGAAAATTCATTTCTTTTGGGCCTGAGGCAATTTTAAACCGCTGCCCATGGGCTTGCCGCGTTCCTGGCAATGTTGAAGCATATTCTGGCCTCCACCTATGGGAGACTTGCTCGGAACCAAGGCAAGACACTTGAGCTCCAACTCGGCTTCCTCCAGGAAACGCATGACCGGGCTGCCTTCACGGGGGCTTCTCTTGATGTAGTCATACACCTGTTCAGAGGAAAGAATGATACGAGGACCAAATCCCTGGGCAGGGATGGTCTTGATTTTGTTGATCTTAAGGATTTGGGTTAGCTCCAGCCAATTCTCTTTTGTGGTGTTATTAAAATTATAAAGGAGAGCATCGCGGATCGGGGCCATGTAGGTGAATACCCGCGCGTATTCACGAACGTTGAAGTCTTTTTGGTATTCCCTGGTTAATATGAGGCGTTCACCTCCCTGCAATGGCCGTCCCCCGGGGCGCACCACTTGTCCGGCACGGTCCACCACTTGGTTATGTCCATAGGACACCTTGGATATTTTTAATTTATGTTCACCGCCCGGCTCGATTAAGGGTTCGCCGGTGCGCCTGCTGATGAGGCCGTAGGCCCAGAGTTTCTTTAGTTCAGTTTGGCTAGGAGGAAGAAGGGTTTTGAGTTCGTTTTGAGTGATGAACCCGTCCTTGTTTTGATCGAGTGTGGTGAAAAGCACCGCTGGCCAGGTGAATTCCTTTTGCGAGATTCGTCCGTCTTTATTGGTGTCACCCTTGAACAGGTTCGCCATGAGGGGAGGAGATGCAGGTACAGCCCCCAGGATGGTAAACTTGGTTAGAAACAATAGGGCAAATACAGCCTTCATTACCGGTGAGTTTATTATTGGGGTGATAACAAAGGCAAACCTGAACTCTTGCAAGGGGTTGTTCCTAGGGACTAATGAATATAGAGGGCTATTCACCCTCAAGCCATCCGCTGGAAATATTTTCGCTGAGATTTTTATATGCCCATAGCCCTGAAACCGTCGTTCCGTTTTTTACCTGATTAATCTGGGAGCCAATGGCCTTGAATTGTGGGCCCAATTCTAACAGAGCTGAGAGTTGTGCGTTGGAGTTTCCGTTTAGGTTTTCCAGTATGGTCTCCACTTTTTTCATCCTTTCTTCCTGATCGATCTGGAGATATTCCCTTCGGCGAGGGAAATCAATCAATGTTCTATATAATTCAATGTGATGGGATTCCCACTGGCTGAGTGGTCTAGAGGTTATTGATATATATAAGCTCTCCGCCTTGTCACGAAGTTCGGTTTTGATTCCAACATAGTCGTTGCCCGTATTTCTTTCTTCTTGGAGCTTATCGTTAATCGCGGTGCAATCAGTTTCCTCTATAAATCGATTTTGTCGTTCTAGTTCCGCTTGTTTTGCCGCTTGAGCCTTTTTGCGTGCTTCGGCCTCCCTGTAAGCTTCTTCCTGTTTTCGCCCTTCTTGGCTTTCACGCAGTCGCCGGTGGGTGATGGCATCTTCTTCCTTGTAATTGGAGTTAACCAACTCGGTAACTCTTCCCAGGGGGTCCGTGATTTGCATAGATTGAGCCTCGGGAGTTATGAGGTTTCCAGTTGCATAAGTAATCGTTTGAGACAATGAGTCTGCTGAGTGTCTGCTTGTCTCAATTATTTGGCCGCTTTTGGAAAAGACTTCGATCTTATATGCCATGTTGTCGTACGCATTCTGTAGGTTTACTTCTGCTGAATACACATCTATGAAGCATGTTAATCAAACCCGAGTTATTAAGAGAAAGAGAGAGTGCTGTGACAAGAAGCAAGGTAATGAGGGTTGCTTGCCTCGGGGTACATCGATCTATCCAGCATAAAATTACTTAGCCTTATATTCCTCGAAATAAAAAACCCTCCGTATTGCCGGAGGGATGATTTTAGCATTTTTGCGAGTTTTATCGGCGATATCTATTGCGATAATCAGTCCGGTTGGGTTGCCGGTAAGTCCC
>CAZAIZ010000337.1:0-2607 GCA_964485275.1 uncultured Pedosphaera sp. | reverse complement strand
GATTGGTAGCCGCCCGGCGATTGAGCTTCGGTTTGATCCAAGGGCGGCTTTTTTTTGCCTATTTGTCGGGCGTAGACTTTTTCCTTATGGTGAGAATCATCGGTGTCGGGCGTATTTTTGTCCTGCCTTTTTACAGCTAATTGATTAATTCAATGGGATTCCATCTGGGATCAATAGCTTAGGATAGTCAAAACGATAAAACTGCGAAGCATGTCCTCTATCATTTTTTGTATGACTCGGGGTTGTGGTAATCCAACATGAGTGGTAGGTTAAGGTTGGGTTTTTTGCCGGAAACCATCTTTGTTTAACGTACGCAGGTGAAAGGTGTTATATATGAAGGCAAAACGATACAATATTAGTTCTGAAAAACTGCGTGCATTTACCCTGATTGAACTTCTGGTGGCCATCGCCATTATCGGCATTCTGGCCTCTTTGATGCTGCCGATGTTGGCCAAGGCCAAGAAGAGGTCCATGAGGATGGTTAGCCAGAATAATCTGGGCCAGATCAGTGCCTTGTGGACTGAACACAGTCATGATCACGAGGGTAATTTCGCCTACAGTGAGGGGGACGGAAATACCGATTGGGCCAGATACATGAGTGAGCATGTCTCCCCCAAAACGATGAAGAGCCCCATGAGTGTTCAAAATGGTGGCTATGCATCCAACGGGAAAAAGACACAGGAAAAGCATCTGGGTTCAGTGAGGGAGCAATGGGTCTCAAGCGGGGCCAAGGAGGTTGCAGTTAAAGTGCCGGTGCGTACAGCGGTGACCACCCCGGTCAAGGTGGTCGTTGGAAAGAAACTAATTGGAGATGCAGGCAAGGGTCTGGTTTTTTCCAACGGTTGTAACACCATGACATCCCAGATCGCAGGTCCCCTGGGGAAGGGAACCCTGCTTAAGGGAAATAATTACGTGGCTTCGGTTGTCCCGGCAAATGCGGGTAATTTTTCGGTGAGCTTTTGGATCAAGCGAATGAACGACCACGGCGGCGTGTTTGAAATGGGCAGTTCCCACGACAACCGCCTTACCCTTTCGCTGGATGATAATGGCAGGCTCTTTATTCGCAGGATCAATAGATCCATCAGTTCGACCCCGGTCCTGGGAGGGACTCCCAAGGTTCCCTTGACGGCTGTTTTGGTGGGTTCAGTTCCCAAGAATGTATGGACCCATGTCTACCTGTCATTCGGGCAGGATACCAAAGTGTACCTCAACAATGCATTGGCGTGCACTGCGCGGTTTAATGCACGCGGTCTGAGTGGGGCCCCGATGAAGTTCGGGATAGCCGGGGCAACGGATTTGGCAACTGTGCGTAAAGGGACTTCGATACAGGCAATTCCCAGAGGATGGGGGGGGGTGACAGGAAAGCAGGTGATTGATGGGGACCGGGTGACCATTTTTCACGGTGATGAATACAAGAACCACACATTTGTCATCGATCTGGGGCAGCCTCGCAAGGTTTCAGAGATCACCATGCTGGAGGGTTTTTACAAGACGCAGCCGCAATATTCTGATTGGGTTCATGGAGTCATCAATTGCTACGGGCTGGAGTGTTCCTCTGACGGGATCAATTACTCTTCAGTATTTGCGCCCTACCAACTCGATAATCGGCTGGTGCGGAACAATGCCTACACCCGTACATTTCCGGAGGTAATCGCGCGTTACTGGAGAGTTACTGCCACCGGGCGCTTTGGGGTTGTCACTTTTACCTCAGAAATTGAGCTGTGGGCTGAGTCGGCTTTCAAGGGCGGTCTCGATGAAGTGAGGGTTTATAATCGCCCTTTGAATCCCACTGAAATCAATTGTGTGCACAAGTGCAAATACCAGCCGGTGTATAAAACGAATTATGCCATCAAGAATATCACCCGGCATGTGACCACTTACAAAACGAGATATGAAAAGAAGCAGTATGCCGAGCCGGTTGCCAGCAGCTACTCGATTAATGCCTGGGCACAGGACTCTCATCCCCTGGCCAAGGATAACTGGGATCAGTTTTATACCACCTGGGAATCGGGCTCGAGTGACACGCCTGTTTTCACTGAGGGAATCTGGGCAGACGTAATGCCTCGGGCAACTGATAAGTCCCCCAAGAATCTTCTTGGCGGGGATTCAGGCATGTCACGTATCTGTATTGACCGGTACGGGAACAGGGCAAATAACGTTGCGTTCTTTGATGGTAGTGTCCGCAATGTTCATCTGCAGAACCTTTGGAGCCTCCCCTGGCACCAAAACTGGGAAGCTCCTGCCAGGTTGCCTCAACTGCCATAACCGAAACGGATGATCGCTATTCTTTGATTGATTCCGGGAAATAAATCCGCCCAATTTTCTGCAGGAGCTTTTCCAGTTCAGAGTAATAGATTTTCTCCTCCATCAATTCCTTGGCGGCCCTCAATTTGGCCAGTTCAATATCCAGTGCATTACGCTCGGCCCTTTGGGTAGCACTCAATTTGCGTTCCTCTTCACTTGGGATTAGGTGCAGCTGGTGTGTGCGCAGTCCATCAGGCAGTAACTTGGGATCATCACTTTTCTTGGTGACCCGGATGCCCCTGAACCAGTCAGGAGGTGTTCCTTTGCCATCACCATTGTCATCGAGTAACGGGTGCTCGGGGC
>CAZAIZ010000336.1:0-2616 GCA_964485275.1 uncultured Pedosphaera sp. | reverse complement strand
GCAGATATCACAGCAAGCCAAAATGTGCCAACCTCAGGCAATTTACATAGCACCCATCCTATCACCACCATCTGGAATACCGCCGAGGTCTTGCTCATGAAAATGGGTTTCACCTCCACATTACCCATCACCACATACAAAAGAATACTTCCGATTAAAATGATCCCATCACGTCCAATCACTGTCACCGTCAACCAAAGAGGAATGCGTTGATTAAATGGGTTGGATTCAAATTCTATACTCAAGAGGATCAGCCCTGAAAACATCAGCAATTTGTCTGCAATTGGATCCAAATAGGAGCCCAACTTGGTCGCTTGGTCGCAGAATCTGGCCAGATATCCATCTATCCCATCACTGACCGTAGCCACCAAAAATGTGGCCATAGCCGCGTACCAAAAAATGTGGGCTTCAGGATTCCTGAAATAATAAAGCAACTGAGCCACAAATATCGGCACCAGGATGATGCGGCCTATAGTAACTTTGTTTGCGGTAGTCACTTGCTGCTTAAAGCATTAGGCCGCAATAACTTGGAAAAATCAATCCATCTGGGCCAAAGCCTTGTCAAAGCGACTCAAAACACGGTCACGACCCAGTACAGCCATGAGATCATATAAACTTGGCCCCACCTTAACCCCCGTGCAGGCACAGCGAGCAGGCATCACCAGGTTGCGTACTTTTAACTCTAATTCATCGGCTAAGGCCTTTAATGTGCTTTCCAATGTCTCAGGGGCAAAGGTTCCAATATCGCCGTATTTCGCCCTCAGCTGGATAAATGGCTCCTTATTCTCTGGAGCAAACGCCTTTGAAGCCATGGCTTGGTCATAAACAATCTCATCAGTGAAATAAAAACTACAAAAAACGGGCAGATCCTCGACCTGCTTTACTTTGCCCTGACAGGTTGCCAGAGCTGCTTCAATATAGTCGGTAGAAGCGCCTCCAAAATCCACACCGGCCTTTATGGCCAGTTCGGTGTACAGATCGATCGGTAATGCCCGAAGATGCTCATAATTCATCCACTGGAGTTTCTCTAAATCAAATCGGGCATTGGCGCGATTGATCTGCGGTAAATCGAAACGCTCGATAATCTCCTTCATCGGCAGAACCTGGGAATCATCCTTGGGTGACCATCCCAGCAGGCTAAGATAGTTGGTCACAGCACCGGGCACATATCCGGCCTTTTGCCAGCCCTCAAGAGATGCCCCATCATCACGTTTACTCATTTTGCTGCCATCTGAATTTAGAATTAGCGGTATGTGGGCAAATTTAGGTGGCTCAGCTCCAAATGCCCTGAAAAGAGCAATATGCTTGGAAGTATTGGAAAGATGATCTTCGCCCCGGATAACATGAGTAATTCTCATCTCAATGTCATCTACCACATTGACCAAATGAAAAACAGGCTTACCATCGGAACGGACAATCACAAAATCAGGCTGCATCTCCTCTCGATCAGTTAATTCCCTCACCACATCCCCACAAATAAGGTCTGGGATCGTAATAGGTTCTCTCTGCATCCTAAAGCGAAGTGCTCCCTCATCTTCATACACCAGCCCCTTGGCCTTTAGTTCATCAACCCGTCTGGAATAAGTATCTGCACGTTGCGATTGATAGTAGGGCCCATACTCACCAATACTCTCTCCTTTCGGGTCATTTACCGCAGGACCTTCATCCCAATCAAGCCCCAGCCACCGAAGCCCCTCCAGAATCACATTGATGGCCTCAGGCGTATTACGTTCCTCATCAGTGTCTTCAATGCGTAATACAAATTTACCCCCTGTATGTCGCGCATATAGCCAATTAAATAAAGCCGTTCTAGCCCCACCAATATGCAGATATCCTGTTGGGCTCGGGGCAAATCTGACGCGTACACTCATGGGCGCGGAAGATAGCCGTCGAGCTTCTTCAAAACAACACAAAGTGCCTCAAGCCTCGGCACAGAAACATTGACCGCTCGCGCCTGGCGCAAAGGCTCAAGAAACATACTTTCCATTTCAAAAGTCCTGCCTTGATCAAAATCAACCACCGTCGAAGGGCGATATGACCCCATGGTACGGGTATTTTGAATCATGCGTTGGGCCAAATTTGATTTCAGATTAATATCCTTGGCCGCTGCAATATTGATTATTTCCTGCATTAACTCATGTACAAGAATCCCCCATGCATCTTCACCCAAAAGCCGATCCGTAGCCCATGCTGGACCAAGGACCTCCGGGATTTCGCCTGATTCCAAGGCCGTTAACCCGGCAGCTGCAGCGACTCCTAGGCCGTTAAAGGGAATATTCCAGACCAGTTTTTCCCATAGGCCTTCACCCAACTCGTCGACCACCTCACAAGACACTCCAGATTTCTCAAATATTTTCGCAATTTCCCGTGTACGCATCTGAGCAGCCCGTTTGAATTCTCCCAGTACAATTTTACCAAACCCCTGATGTTTCACTACCCCGGGCACAGTCCTATTCAGACAGACAAAACATAAACCTGCCAAAACCCGTTCCTTTCCGAATAAATCTGCCAATTGCTCGCAATTACCCAAACCATTTTGCAGACATAAAATAGCTGTATTGGGTCCCGCAAGCGGATCAATCAACTCATGGTACTGACTATTGGCCGTGGTTTTCA
>CAZAIZ010000335.1:0-2617 GCA_964485275.1 uncultured Pedosphaera sp. | reverse complement strand
CGCCGATCCATACAGGAATAATGGCATGTCATTGGGGCTAGTCAATGGCCGATGCACCAATTAGAGTTTGGCCATGAACTCACCGTTTCGTTTGATTGCTTTACACTTTGTTTTAGTCGGAATCCTTTCGGCTGCAGAA
This sequence comes from uncultured Pedosphaera sp., assembly GCA_964485275.1. Lineage (GTDB taxonomy): Bacteria > Verrucomicrobiota > Verrucomicrobiia > Limisphaerales > UBA1100 > UBA1100. Next base: position 2,478 of record CAZAIZ010000335.1, on the reverse strand, counting down.
TCTTCTCCCAAGGCCTTTATCGATGGCACCGGACCCGGCTGGCGTGCCTTGACAGAAGCAGATTTTACCAACGTCAATTGTAAGGAAGACACGTGGACCTTTGAAAAGAATGGTTTAATCAAATGCACAGGCCGGCCGGTGGGGGTGATCCGCACCAAAAAAATGGTTACCAACCTGGAACTCGTTGTGCAGTGGCGGCATCTGAAGCACGCGGGCAACTCAGGCGTGTTTCTCTGGGCTATGCCTGAGAGCATTAAGAATCTCGAGGCAGGCAAGGGGAGATTGCCTGCGGGCATTGAGGTGCAGGTGCTGGATCTGGGTTACGAGACAAATTGGGAAAAGGGTAAAGGCAAGCCTTCAGACTGGTTTACCAGCCACGGTGATGTTTTCCCCACCGGCGGGGCAAGGATGAAGGCTTTCACGCCACAGATCACCTACACGAAGAAGGATGGAACCAAATACACCGTTGGCAAACCCAATAGTAGCAGGAGTTTTCCCACTCAACGGCTTACCAAAGGCGTGGGTGAGTGGAATCACTACTACATCCGGGCCATCAATGGTGAGGTGCGGCTGTGGGTGAACGGCGTGGAAGTTTGTGGTGGGACCGGATGCAAACCAGCCACGGGTTACCTATGTCTTGAAAGTGAAGGCGCACCGATTGAATTCAAGGGGCTTCGGATTCGCGAGCTGCCTTGATCACGGCAGTTTTTATATTAAGTAAGGATACCGCGCGCTACTTACCCTGAGTCACCGGCCAGCCCAAAGTTTTGGCCTACTTATTTTTCGTAATCAACTTCTTGAGTTCTTCCTGCATTTCGGCAACGTCGAATTCCCGTGGGCCGCGGCCGCCCTTGTAGGCAATGCGTCCGTCATTGCCGATGATGTACATCCGGTCAGGGAACGCCTCAAAGGCACGGGCAACAGTGTCATTAATATCATCCACCAGAAGCGGCATGGTCATATTTAGCCCCACAGAACAGGTTAGCGCAATTTCCTGTCTGGCCTCAAAGGTCTTGGGTTGCTCGATCTGGAGTGGCGAGGGCCGTGAGGAGCCCAGAGGATGTGCTTCCCGGATGTATACCCAGTAGAAGTCAGCCTGTTTGCCAAAGGTTTCGTATGCTTTTTGGAGGCGCCCGGCCTCACGGGAGAAGGGGCCTCACGTATAGGATCCAAAGATGATCACTGAAAGGCGGGTGATCTTGTTAAATTCAAGGGAGCCTTTCTGGGTCATGAACTGAACACTTAACTTGGGAGCCGGGTCTCCCACTTGGAGGCCACCGCCCCCGCGGTTGCCTGGTCTTGCCCGTTGCATTCGTTGCCGCCAGGCCTGCCATTCCTCAGCGCTTAGGTTGCCATCCTTATTTGCGTCGCCTTCAGTCAGGATTTTGCCGAAGTAGCTTTGCCATTCCTTGGGGGAAAGTGATTTATCCTTGTTGCCATCCACGGCCAAAAAGAGTTGTTCGGCCTGAATGGGGCTTTCTGTCTGGTTGGGTCTGCGGATTCCTCCGCCTGAATTGCCTCGGCCAAATCCACCACGCATCCGGCTTTGCCTCATCGCATTGCGTTCCTCCTCAGAAAGGAAGTTGTTCTTATCCTTGTCAAACTGATCGAACATCTCCTTGGGCCCGGGGAATTCCTCCCGCGAAATTTTACCGTCGCCATTGGTGTCCATCTGTCGGCCAAAGCTGCCTCCTCGTCCCGTTGAACCTCCGGGTCGTTGTTGTTGAGCCTGCAGGTCGTCAAGGCCGGAAGCCACAATAAGCAAGAGACCAAGAAATAGTTTCATGTCGTTATTTGGCCTCTTTTTTGGTGACTTGACCAGTTAAATTCCCCGATAATTCTACCCATGAACCGTGTCGCTCCATGTCTCCTTTTTATTGGGCTGAGTCTTTCCTCTTGGGCCGCAGAGAAGCTTTCCAGTGGACTAATTGCCAAGGGAACTGAATGGGAAACTCCATTTTATCAGCGTGATAGCGGGGTGGATGGTCCGGTTGTGTTGATTACCGGAGGAGTACACGGCAATGAACCGGCTGGGGCGCGGGCAGCCGAACAGATACGTCATTGGCCGATCAAAACGGGGCGGCTGATTGTTGTGCCCAAGGTAAACCAACCCGGGCTGATGGCCGATATTCGTTACTTGCCCGGTAAACCCAAGGAGTTGCGGGATTTGAACCGCAATTTTCCCAAAACCAGGGAGAAGCCTACAGCCAGAGATATGCCGGCTTCGGCGTTGTGGGAATTACTAAAGAAACACAAACCCGATTGGTTTATCGACTTGCATGAAGGTTATGATTTTCACCAGATCAATTCTGACTCGGTTGGCTCCTCCATTATTGATGCCAAGGGTAAGCTGGCCAACGCGGTAGTGCCCAAGATGCTGGAGACGGTGAATGCGACCGTTACCGATCCCAAGAAAAAACTCGTCCGGTTGCGTTACCCGGTCAATGGAAGCGTGGCTCGGGCAGCGCATGAACGACT
>CAZAIZ010000334.1:0-2621 GCA_964485275.1 uncultured Pedosphaera sp. | reverse complement strand
AGTTGGGATACATCAGAAGAAGGGGAAACTATTCAATTGCCAAACCCATCTTCTCAAGAGCTTCGGCAACCTCATCATATTTCGACTTATCAATTTTTCTGTAATTCATCCAATCCTTTTCTCCCAGATTTTTGTCGTCCAAAAAATCCTTCTCAATGGACTTCTCTATCTTCTTGGTCGTCTTTCCTTTTCCGCCAACAAAAGCTAATGACAGTCTATTCTTCTTTAATTTTACTTTTAAGGCTAACCACTCTTTCGGCTTCATCCCAAGTTCCTCATTCAGCGTAAACTTCGGCTCCCAACACATGAATTGCTGCCCTCCAATAGTAGTCAACCAGCCCTTGAATATATACACTTTTTTGAGGTTTATTTGGTCCAGTTTTGTCTCGCCCCCCTTGGGTTTGGTATCGTCTTCATTGGCCCCATCCTTTAGTGACGATTCTATCTCGGGATTCTCTCCCTCGTCGGCATCCTCTAGTGGCGGTTCTATCTCGACGGGATTCTCTCCCTCATCAGTATCCTCATCTGATTCAGGCCCAAACCATCCGATCAAATAGGTGCGTTTATCAAAAGGCTGCAAGACGAGCAAAGTTAGATCATCGTCAATTTTTCCAAGCCATACCCCAGAGAGCTTGGGGTTAAGCTTACTGGTTTCAGGATCACCAATAGGGGCCGGAACCTCAATGCAGGCCAAGACACTGATCACAAAAGGCGCCATAATGAGGGCCATAAGCAACCCGCCCAACGAGCGCCGGTGTTTTGGATTCTTAATCCATCTCCGTATTCTACCACTCCAATTCATAAGATTACCTCACTTCAAATATTTTACGTCTGAATTTATAGCCACCTCATCAAATTCACGCAAGGCAGCAGTCTTAAGGCTGGAAAACCAAATCAATGGCGTTAACCTGAACTCATGGATGCAGGCTCATCTCCATCGGCTTTCGAGGTTTTTCCACTGTATTACGCGTCAAAGGCGTTAATCATGGTCCTCGGGATCGGCATGATCCTGTATGCATACTGGAAACCAAAAAAATAAGACCAGTTTGCTCTCCTCTATTTATTTCACCGGTTAAAAGTGTGCCTCAACTGAATTCGCATGGTTGCCACAACCGATAAAATCCTCCTCACCGGTTTTGAGCCCTTTGCTGAGTTTGAGTTAAATTCAAGCTGGCAGGCGGTCAAAGAACTGGCCAAGGAAAAGAATCCTCAATTTATATGCGAGTGCCTGCCTGTAGATCATCATGCTGCGCGCGAAAGATTGATTGACCTGCTCCAATCCCATCAACCGAGAACCTGCCTCTGCACCGGCTTGGCAAAAGGCACCCAGTTCCGCCTCGAGCAACAAGCCAGAAAACCCGGCCAGTTTAACAAACTCAAAGGCCCGGATGCCTACACCGGCCAGTGGCCGTGGGATGCAGCCCTGCAGTCATTTCAGACAAGCAATCTCCCAGCCTATATCTCTGTGGACGCGGGCCAATACGTGTGTGAAAGTACCTACTGGACCCTGCTCAATTTCAGAGATCAATATGACTCCCCGGAAAACTCCGCATTCCTGCATGTGCCTCCATTGTCTACAGAATGGACGGCAGAGAAAATTGCCGGTGGTCTAAAAGCCATGTTGGCAGTGATTTGATTCTTTTTGAACTGGCAAACAAAACCCAAAATAGTAGCTTATCGGCCGAATGAAATTGGATGATCTACAGGTGGTCGGAAACCAGTTGGCCCTCAAGTGGGATGATGAGCATGAACAATTCATTGCACTGGACGAATTACGCAGAGCCTGCCCTTGCGCTCCCTGTGCCGGAGAAATTGATGTTCTGGGCCAGATGCATAAAGGGCCCTCCCCCCAGCTCAATCAAGCCAGTTTCCAAGTCGACCGGCTCCAGTTGGTGGGCGGCTATGCGGTACAGGTTTTCTGGAAAGACGGTCACAGCACCGGCCTCTATTCATTCGATATTTTGCGCCAAATGCGCCCTGAAGACTGATATGCGAGGAACTTAGGACAAGGCCAGGAGAAACGCCCTTTTTCCCTTGGATTGGAAATAGTTGAATTTTCAGCCGATGGGAACATGGAAAGGCCCTCAGTAAGCCTACCCAATCAAAAGACCGTAAACATATCAGTCTTTCATGGAACATCTCCCAACCTTTAATTCATGAGTTCAGGTTTGCATTTATTTTAATTAGAATGTAATATTCGTGCCCCTTGACTCCAGAAATCATAGAACCTTGTATTCGTAGGTCCGCAAAAAACCCCAAAGGGCGGCTTGTGAAGGCGGATTATCAAAAAGTAATCGACATTACTTTATCAGGTAAAAACATCTCAAACATTGAGCCGCTGACCAAGTTAACCTCAGCTAAAAATGTGTCCCTGATTGATAACCAGATCGCCAACCTCAAACCGATGGCTGCCCTCTCGAATCTTGAAACATTGCAGTTGCAAGGCAACAGAATTACCACCTTAAAACCCCTTTCTGAATTAACCTTACTCAACCGGCTAAACCTCAGCAGAAACCAAATCACAAATATTGCCCCACTGGGTAAACTAACCAATCTGGAGTGGCTGAACCTGATTAACAATCAAGTTAGCAACCTCTCTGCATTGGCTAACTTAACCGAAC
>CAZAIZ010000333.1:0-2638 GCA_964485275.1 uncultured Pedosphaera sp. | reverse complement strand
ACCTGAACCTGATTGATGCCAGAAAGTATATACTCAACCGGATCTTCAACGGTAATGATTTTTTTATTAGGGGTGTTTAGGAGGTTTAAACAGGAGTAAAGGGTTGTTGTCTTGCCTGAACCCGTTGGCCCTGTAACCAACATGACCCCATCAGGCATCTGCGCATTCCGCTCGAAAACCTCCTGATCTTCACGCATAAAACCCAGCTGGTCGAGACCCAGATTCAATCCTCCCTTGTCCAGAGCACGCATAACGATGCTCTCACCGTATAATGTGGGCAAACAGCTAACACGAAAATCAATCTCCCGATCATCTATGATCTGCTTGTAACGTCCATCCTGCGGAGTACGCTTTTCGGCGATTGACATTCCCGACTCAATCTTGAGGCGGGAAACAATTGGACCGCAAAGGCGAAGCGGAACTGATTGATGCTCACGCAAGACACCATCAATCCGGTATCGAATACGTAATCGATTTTCAAATGGCTCGATATGAACATCCGACATGTCCATACGAAAGCCATCGGCAATGATCATGTTCACCATTTTTACCAACGGGGCATCCTGTTCATCTCCGGCCGTGGCTACTCCACTTTCGCCAACGGCGGCATCAGCCTGATCACCTATATCAACCTGCGTTTGCGACAGCTCGGTCACCAAACGCTCCACTGCTTCGTCAGTGGAACCATAAAAACGTTCAATCGTTGCCTTAATCTGGGACTCGCTGGAAACCTTATAAATAATTTCATCCACCCCTTCCAGAAGACGGTTAAGTGCATCTGTCGTATCAATATCCCCCGGGTCCTCCAAGGCGACGGTCAGGATGCCATTTTCAAATGAAACTGGGATAACTTGATAACGCCTGGCAATATGCCGGGGCAGAGCCCTCATGGCCTCATCCTTGGGCTGCAATTCTCGCAGGTCGGCAACCTCGCACCCATATTGCATCCCACGTGCCTGCACCAGTAAGTCAGGGTTTAGGGTCTTTTGAATCACCATCGTATCAAGCACCCCAGCTCCAGCAGGCTCGGCCACTGCCCGGGCAGACTCAACTTGAGCAGCGTCCACCTTCCCCATATCCATGAGGGTATCGATGAGATAATCGTCCTTTACGGCCATATGAGCCCTGTCACTATTAATTTAGTTCGGGACACCCTCCTCCGTCAAATCAGAGCTATCCTCAAAAACCCCATATACATTGTTTCCTGTGTTCTAAAAGGAAAAGCGGAGCCAAAAAAGGCCCCGCTTTAGATTAATTATGGACCCCAGTTAATCCTCTAACTCAACTAACCAAATATTGCGAAATCGAGTCGGGTTGCCATGATCCTGCAATTGAATGGAATCTGGGCCATGTTGTTTATAGATCGGCACATTACGGTGCCCACTCGGCCCATTCATCTCCCGCTTGTCATGCACCTTCACACCGTTGTGCTCCACCGTCACTGTAGCTTTACGAATCAGCTTGCCTGACTTGTCCCATTTGGGGGCAAGAAATTCAATATCATAAGTCTGCCATTGCCCCGGAGGACGGCAGGCATTCACTCTGGGTGGAAACTGCCCGTAGAGGGCCGCACATTGGCCATCGGCGTAACTGATATTATTGTATGAATCGAGCACCTGAACCTCATACTTGCCGTTCAAGAAAACCCCGCTATTACCACGACCCTGACTTGCTCCCTTCACTACTTTAGGGGTGGCAAACTCCAAGTGCAACTTGACGGACCCAAATTTTTTCTTGGTCCGAAGTGATCCGGATTTTTTAGTCACCTCCATGAATCCATCTTCCACCTTCCATTTACTGTGGCTCCATTTACTGCTATCGGTGCCATCAAATAGAACTACCGCTCCCTTGGGAGGCTTGGCTCCCAAGGTTTTGGATGGCCCCACTTTAACAACCTTTGGCCGCGGACGATTCGCATCGTGTACGCGCCATTTCTGCCCTGGGATCACGGGCGTATCAGTATAACCTGGCAATTTCTTGTCTGCGGCAATCGCATCAAAATTTGCCAGCAATAACCCAACCAATAGTAGATTAATTTTCTTCAAATGCATGAGATGAAAAGACTAAGCGTCCACTCATTGCCTCGCAAGGCAAAGTTTCGCTTGGCCCTGACTCAATCCGCAGTTAAAAGCCCATGTGGCCAAGAAACCGATTCTTGAAATCCGTAATCTCTGTTTACAACGAGGCGACAAACAGATTCTGGATAAATTAGACTGGCGCGTGGAGTCAGGAGAGCACTGGGTTATACTTGGCCCGAACGGATGCGGCAAAACCACTCTATTATCGGCACTGATTGGATATAAATTCCCCACCAGCGGAGATATTCATATCCTCGGAAATACGTTCGGGGAAAATGACTGGACCGAATTGCGATTACAAATTGGGCTCGTCAGTTCAAGCCTCAATAAGTTTATGGCTCCAGACGAACCCGTCTTGGAAACCATCGTTAGTGGGAAATATGCCATGATAGACCTTTGGCACAAACCCACTCCAGCCGATAAACGGACGGCTCAGGCCATACTCAAGCAAATTGAATGTCTCCACTTGGCCAACCGCCCATGGGAACAGCTCTCTCAAGGGGAGAGACAAAGAGTCCTAATAGGTCGTTCTTTGATGGCGAAACCCAAATTATTGATGC
>CAZAIZ010000332.1:0-2639 GCA_964485275.1 uncultured Pedosphaera sp. | reverse complement strand
CTTCTGGGTTCATCGATTCTACTTTGAGGCGAAGGTGGACTTGTTTGGTATAGCGGATTGGAGCCTCATCTATAGGAAAGACATCTTGCGGGAAAATCTTGGGCACATCTTCTGTATTATTGGTTTCACCAATAAACATGAGGGGCTTGTTTAGCTCAATAAGGTGGTTAAATTTCTCATAGTTCTCGTTTACACATAATACGCCGAATTCACTATTCTGATTTTCTACCGTGGCGATGCAATAGGGTCGATCGGTTTTCTTGGATATGCCCCGGCGGACATCGCTCACCAGTCCTCCGATTCGTGTGACGGTACGGGCAGGTAGTTCCTTGATTTCTTCGATTGTATGCGTGCAATATTTTTCAAGGGTGTTTAGGTAGGGTTCCAGAGGGTGTCCGCTCACATAGAAGCCGAGTAATTCTTTTTCATAGGCCAGCTTTTCCGCATCCGGCCACTCAGTTAGGCTCCGTAAACCGGCTGGGATTTCCTCAGTCTCTGGCTTGTCTTCCTCGAGCATTCCAAAGAGGGTTTCCTGTCCCCGGGCACGGTCGGCAGCCGTACTGGCGGCTCTGCTCAAGGAGCGGTCAATTTGTGCTGTGAGACTGGCGCGGGTTTGTCCAAAACCATCGCAGGCACCAGCTTTAATTAAAGCCTCCAGAACCTTCCGGTTTACTGCGCGAAGATCGACACTGTTGCACAGGTCTGAAAGCGAATGAAAGTTTTCGCCGGTTTGGCGTGCCTGAAGCATTGCCTCAACCGCCGCTTCCCCGACTCCCTTGATGGCTGCCAATCCGTATCGAATTACCGTGCCATCCCGTGCGGGGGCAAAGTTAACTTGGGATTCGTTGATGTCCGGGGGGAGCACTTCAATATTCATGGTCTTTGATTCATTGACCAGTATTGTAAGTTTTGAAGTGTCTCCCATGTCATTCGTGCACATGGCCGACAGGAATTCCACCGGATAGTGGGCCTTTAGATAGGCCGTTTGATAGGCAACGATGGCATAAGCTGCCGCGTGGGATTTATTGAATCCATAGCCGGCAAACTTTTCGAGCAGATCGAATATTTTGTTGGCTTGTGCTTCAGGGATGTTGTTGGTGTCCTTGCAGCCTTTGACAAATGTCTCACGCTGTTTGGACATTTCCTCGACCTTTTTCTTTCCCATCGCGCGCCGTAGTAAATCGGCCCCGCCAAGCGTGTATCCGGCAAGTAACTGTGTCGCCTGCATGACCTGCTCTTGATAGATAAGGATTCCGTAGGTTTCTTTTGAGATGTCCTCGAGGAGAGTGTGTTCATACCTGATTTCCACTTTTCCATGCCGGCGCTTGATAAAATCAGGGATAAGATCCATTGGGCCAGGGCGATAAAGAGCCACCAGTGCAGTGATATGCTCAATGGAATTTAATTGAAATTCACGGCATAAATTACGCATGCCTCCCGACTCCAATTGGAACACGCCAACGGTGCGTCCCTCGTTAAGTAGGTCATAGGTTTTTTTATCGTCTAAAGGTAGAGCATCGACATCAATTTTTATCCCCTTGGCCGCTGCAATCATCTCACAGGTGTTCCGGATGACTGTGAGTGTTTTGAGCCCGAGAAAGTCCATTTTCAACAGTCCCAGATCTCCCACTGGATTCATTGGGTACTGGGTGGTAATCGTGCCTTCGGCGTCTGCCTTGAGCGGCAGCACATTGACCAGGGGCTCGGCGCCAATGACTACTGCGGCTGCATGGGTTGATGAGTTGCGTGTTAAATCCTCAAGAACAAATGCAGTGTCTATCAATTCTTGGGTTACTTCCTCGGATTCATACGCTTTCTTCAGTTCTGGCGATTGTTTCAGTGATTTTTCCAGTGTGATCTTGAGTTCGTCCGGTACCATTTTTGCCAGACGGTCGCATTCCCCATAACTAAGGCCCATAACGCGGCCTACATCCCGGATAACCGATTTTGCCCCCATGGTGCCAAACGTGATGATTTGGGCGACACAATCTCGTCCATATTTTTCTCTGCAATACTCAATGACATCCTGTCTTTGGTCATCAGCAAAATCGATATCTATATCAGGGGGGTTCACCCGTTCAGGATTGAGGAAGCGTTCGAATAGTAGTCCGTACTTCAGAGGATCCACGTTTGAAATCTCAAGAAGATAAGTGACGAGAGAACCCGCGGCTGAACCACGTGCAACACAGGCGATTCCCTTGGATCGTCCGTGCTGAACAAAGTCTCCAACAATAAGGAAGTAGTCGATAAAACCAGTTTTCTCGATGACATCCATCTCCACTTCAATTCGGTTTAGGATGTCGCTGACTGCGTCGGCTACAGCCGGATCAGATAAATTGGACAGATCTATCTCTTCCTTAGTTGCCAATGTGGGTAAAGATTTGGCATTGCTGATCGAGCGTATTGTGTAGGAATCATCGAGGACTTCAGCTTCCATTCCGTATCGTTTATGGAGCCCATTGGCCAGAAGCTTGCGAAGATAACCCTCACGCGAGTATCCTTCTGGCGGTTCAAATACGGGAAAATGTAATTTACCCAGTTCGATCTCAACATTGCACTGCTCTGATATGGCCATTGTGTTGCTGAGAGCATCAGGGACTTCACTGAATAATGCGGCCATTTCGTCTGCACTGCGCAAA
>CAZAIZ010000331.1:0-2640 GCA_964485275.1 uncultured Pedosphaera sp. | reverse complement strand
TCACGAGCGTTTGACGTTCAAATTTCAGGGCCGGCCGTTTCGCCTGACCGATGTCGACGGCAAGGTGGTCAAGAAAATCCTCGCCTGATCTACTTCCCGATTTTTATGCCGCATCCGACTCCCGGTCGGGCGGGTAGGTGCCAATTTCTATGTGGAAACCATCAGGGTCCTGGAAGAATAACTGGTTTACCCCGGTATCGGGTACGGTATTGACCTTGTATCGAATGCCATGTTTTTTAAGTAATTCCTCGACCTGGTCCGTGTCAGACACATGGAAAGCGACGTGACTGGCGCGGATGGAGGTTTCGGGTGCGTCAATAGCCGGATCTCCGGTAGCAACAATCAGGTGAATCTGAATGCCATAATTGTACAACCATGCGCCATCAAACCCGAAGTTGGGCCGCCAGATCGGTCGGAACCCGAGTACGTCGCGATAAAACACCGTGCTTGCCTTCAGGTCTTGCGTAACGCGGGCGATGTGGTTGAGCGACTCAATGGGCAGAGGTCCGTCCATAGCAGAGATGTTTGCCGGGGAACAATCCGTGAGTCAAGCTGGGTTACTGCTTGGCATCAAGAAATCGATTTTCAGCCCCCCGTTCCCTTGCCAAGGTGGAGAGAGTGCGACCCTCAATCTTTCGTAATTTGGTTTGCCTGAATGTTTTCAAAAATAGAGGAAGTGGAACAACCTTCGATAAAATCCAATATTTTCACTGAACCACCTTCTTTAATAACAATATCGGCACCCGCAACTTGATCTGCTGTATAGTCGCCGCCTTTTACCAAAATCTGCGGTTTAACCTCGCTGATTAATCGTGCTGGCGTATCCTCAGAAAAAGAGACAACCCAACCCACTGAGCGTAAACCTGCTAAAACTGCCATACGATGATAGACATCATTGACGGGTCTGTTTTCACCTTTTAGTCTTCTTACTGAATCATCATCGTTGACGGCGACAACAAGTCGGTCACCCAGAGCTTTTGCCTGTTCCAGATAGGCAACATGGCCAGGATGGAGCAAGTCAAAACAGCCATTGGTCATTACAATCTTTTCATTGTGATTGTTACAGTTTCGCACATGTTGGAGCAACTTTTCTTCAGTGACGATCCGATTGGAGGAGACTGTGTTCATGTCTTGAGGTGAAGGTGCGATAAATTAGTTGTGTTTAGCGATCGTGAGTTCCTCCATGGCCTTGTGAACCTTTGCTATCACTTCTTCCGCTTGAATAAAGTCCATGGCTTTGCGGTCGTGTACCCGGGTACCCCATTTAACATCCTCGGGGTCTTTGCCCAGGATATTCTTCACTGCTTCCGGGAACTTATTGATAACCAAGTGTTGGCTTAGATAAGGGCCGCTCAATGCTGGTGGTGCCACGGCATATAGCCCAACGACGGGGGTGCCAAATGCAGTGGCTATGTGAGCGGTTCCAGTATCAGGGGAAATGAGAATATCTACTGCAGACATCAGTGCTGTTAGTTGAGCGAGATTTGTTTTGCCGGTGAGATTGATCACTCTTTCCGGGTAGGATGCAACTATGGCATTGGCCAGGCCGACTTCTTCACTGTCCGAACCACCCGTTAATATTATATGATAGTCAGTGCCAGAAATGAGTTTCTGGATAACATCAACATAAAATGACGCCTGCGGTGTGCGCTCCAGTTTGCTGGCCGCAGGGTTAATGGCGATCCAATCTTGAGAGCCTAGTCTCTCCATCGCCCAGTGTGTGGCTTCTGCAGGAATCTCGAGAGGCCAAGCTACAGTGGGATTTTCAATTCCCAAGTGCTTCGTGAAGCCCAAAAAACCGTCCAACAAATGCTCTTTTCGAGGGGCTATACTCTCGTCCACAAACCATTGATGCAAATCTTTGGCTCTTTGGTCATCAAAACCTAGCTTGGTTTTTGCTTTAATACATGGATAGACTAAATTCACTCTAAAACTCGCCTGGGCGGCAATGAGTAGGTCGAAGTTATAGGTAGAGAATCGGGATTTCAAGCGGAGGTAATCTAATGGGCTTTTGGGTTTATTGATGGGGATAATCTTGACGCCCTCAAGGCTCTTGAATAGCGGTGCTAGGTGGCGTTCGATAACCCAGTAAATCTCCGCTTTCGGATATTGTAATCGCAGCGTGTGAATCATGGGTACCAACAAAAAACAGTCACCCAACGCGGATAGGCGAACGATGCAAATCGAGTCGAATCTCTCGGAATGAAATTTTGGTCTGGTCATTAAACTACCGGAAAATCGTTTCTTCAAACCCATCGTTCCATTGCCTGGCTGGAGGAGGCGCAGGGGAGAGAAAGGGCGAACCGAGTCCATATGGACTGATTCGACTTCTGTTCGTCGCACTCGTCAATCCTGAAATCGGTTCGGTCATCGTCACACAAATATCGCGGTGAGGAGGTCTTATAGGGCTGTACGCTCAGTCTCAATCTGGCAACAGGGGGTTGGCATAAGGAGGCTAGTTGTCTTGTTGTTGAGCGCAAGTGTCGACGCTTACAAAGTCTGGGTTGAGTGGTGTCTTTGTCATTATACCTACCAAACTCCGGTGACGGATGCCTGTTGAGGTGTCGCCTTATTGGCGTGTTGCCCGTTCACCGAACGCATTTAGGTCGACCAATTGCGCGCGGTCGCCGGCTTTTTCCG
>CAZAIZ010000330.1:0-2640 GCA_964485275.1 uncultured Pedosphaera sp. | reverse complement strand
CCCTCAAAGACAATTCCCGAATCGCTTTTGGATAATGCTTCGGGCATATTCCGCGCGGCTTGAAACGCACCTCCCTCCAGTGCCAGAAAAACCCCGGCCCCTTGAAAAGCTTCTGGGCTGTACGCATGCCATTTGCCCCCAGCAAATTCCCGGTTTTTTATGGATGGGTAATCGTCTTCGCTGCCACCCTCGGCAACATATTCAGTATCCCGGGCCAAACGATGGGTTTCAGTGTCTTTACTGACCTGTTGATGGAGGAATTAAAGCTTACGCGCGTTCAACTCAGTCTTGCCTACTGTTTGGGCACCGTAGCCAGCGGCCTGACATTACCCTGGCTGGGGAAAGTACTGGACAAGTGGGGGGAACGCAAGATGGCCGTTTATTCGGTGGTCGCCACGGGCTTGATTCTGTTTTATCTCGCCCAAACCGGACCTTTAAGCCGGGCTTTGGGTTCGGTCCTGCCCGCAGGGATCGCCGCGTTTCTGGTTATTGGAGTTGGTTTCTACATGATCCGGGCTGCCGCACAAGGTGTGCTCTCCATGACCTGTCGCAATGCCGTTGGCAAATGGTTCGACCATCAACGGGGCATGGCCCTGGCCATCAGTGGAGTACTGGTTTCCTTCAGTTACTCCCTGGCTCCGAGAGGATTGGACTGGTTAATCCAAAGATACGGAGGCCATGAAGGAGCCTGGATTGCAATGGGTATCGGCACCTTGTTAATCATGGCTCCTTTGGCCTGGTTGCTCTTTCGTGATAAACCGGAGGATGACGGACTGTTGATGGACAATGGCAAGAGTACCAATAAAAAAAACCGAAACCCCGACATGCATATTCATCGTGAATTCACTCGCAGTGAAGCAATTAAAGATTACTCGTTTTGGATATTTAACCTGACTTTTTCATTCTTCGGACTGTACGCAACCGCGGTTACCTTTCACATCCTCTCGCTGGGAAAAGAATATTCGGTTGATCGCGAATACATACTATCACTGTTCTTCCCTATCGCGGTTGTCAGTGTAATAACCAACCTGTTTTTTGGAGCGATCAATGCCCGTGTCCGGTTGAAGATGCTGTTGCTCATCATGAATCTTGGCTGTCTTTCAGCCGTATTGGGCATGTTGTATCTCAATCATCCCATCGGTGTACCGGCTTATGTAATTGGAAGTGGAATCGGTGGCGGCGGGTTTGTGAGCCTATCGGGCATCGTTTTCCCCAGATTCTACGGACGTGAGCACCTCGGAGCAATCAGTGGAGTAAACATGTCCAGCACTGTCATTGCCAGCGGTCTTGGTCCTTTGCTCTATGCCGCATGCAACGATTTAGCCAATAGTTATAGATTGATCCTAATTGCCAGTGCCTATATCCCAGCGGCATTGGCCCTGCTGAGCCTGAAGGCAGACAATCCGCAATTGAAATATATTAATACATGAGCCTCTTCTGCAAGGGACAGCGTTGGATCAGTGAAACCGAGCCTGAACTTGGGCTGGGTACGGTCATGGAATCTGCTGGAGCTCGCGTGCAGGTCCTTTATCCGGCTACCGGCGAGGTGCGGGTGTACACTGAGGAAAACGCCCCACTGCGCCGAATCCGGTTTAGGCAAGGAGATACCATTGAGGATCACGCCGGCAACGAACACACTGTGGAAAGTGTTCGAGAAGAAAATGGGGTCATAACCTATGGTGGATCCGATTGGAACCTGCCTGAGAGCCAACTAAGTGACCACATTAGCCTGCAGGGCCCGATGGACCGACTCCGGAGCGGTCAGATGGATGATGCAGCGGTTTACGCTTTGCGCCAGCGCGCGTTGCAAATGATCCATGAGTGGAGAAAATCCCCGGTAAGGGGTTTTGTGGGAGGGCGAATTGACCTTATCTCTCACCAACTCTATATAGCCGGCGAGGTTGGCAACCGCATGGCCCCGCGCGTGTTATTATCCGACGAAGTCGGTCTGGGTAAAACGATTGAAGCAGGACTGATATTACACCGGCAACTCATTACCGGTCGCGCATCACGGGTGCTTATCATTGTGCCCGAATCACTGGTCCATCAATGGTTCGTGGAGATGCTCCGCAAGTTCAATGTGTGGGTAAACATCTTTGATGAGGAACGCTGTCAAGCCATTGAAAAAGTCCAGCCCGAAAGCAACCCGTTCCTCGATGATCAGGTCATTCTAACCAGCATTGATTTTCTCTCTGAAAAACCCGAACGCGTCAAACAGGCACGGGAGGCGGGTTGGGATTTGGTGGTGGTGGATGAAGCTCATCATCTGGAATGGAACGAGGAGGCACCGAGTGAAGAATACGAACTTGTCCAATCACTAAGTCAGGAAGCCGAGGGCTTGCTACTGCTTACAGCCACGCCTGAACAACTGGGTCAGGAAAGTCATTTTGCACGCCTGCGTCTTCTTGATCCTGATCGATATCCGGATTTTGCCCGTTACAAAATTGAAGCCGAACACTTTACCGATGTCGCTCCCGTTGCCAACGCACTGCACCGGAATGAAAAACTAAGTGCAGAACAACAACAAACACTATCGGCCATGCCGGGACTGGATGCAGAAATGCCACCAGAAGCTTTGCTAAACGCCTTACTCGACCGCCATGGACCCGGCAGGGTTATCTTCCGTAATACCCGCTCAGC
>CAZAIZ010000329.1:0-2646 GCA_964485275.1 uncultured Pedosphaera sp. | reverse complement strand
GCGTTCGCGGCCTTCGCCATCAAAACTATAGCTCATGCCCGGTTGAGAAGCTGCCAGTTTGGCTACTTTGGGTTCTAGGTCTTCCCGAACCTTCTCCAAGTCGAGTGCTGCATTATCCTTATCCGCATCGGCCAGAACATATAGGGTGCGGGCCAAGTCGCTACGCCGGATATACGGGTAACTGTCTGTCATTTCCAATTCTGCAACCGCTGTTAGGGGAGTGGTGCCTCCTTCGGGAAGACGGATTTGCATGTTTTCCAGACTGGCCATGCTTTCCCGTTCTTCCACCGGGTAACGCACCATGACCCGCACTTCATTCTGGCCCCGTTGAATACGCTGGGCTTCATGGCCAAAGAACCCTCCCTGCACCTGGCGGCCGATCATGGCGCGGGTGATACCGCGTTGCATGGCATCCTTGTTTAACTTGGGGCGCACCTCCTCCTTGGTGCGTTCAAATGTGTCGTGGATATCAAATAAACCTTGGTACTGTTCCAGTTCTCCTTTGATTTGGTCAGAAACTATCGAGAGTGCCTCCGTGGTTTTTTCGGAAGTATCCTGTGCGGGCATCGCCAGCTTAATGGCAATCGGATCACGGGTGCGGCCAATTACCGCTTTTGTGGTAATTTCCTGGGCACCCTGGATGATCCCGATATTACCGCGCCATTCCTTTACCAGCTCCCGGGTCTTTATTTCGTGGAATTTTTTGTCCTGAAAATAGATCCGATCCTCAGGCGCCATGAGTTGCAGTTGGACTTCGCCAAGGTTGGCGATTCCAGAGGAGGCAGGACCCCGTACGCCTGCTATATTCTGGCCGCCGATGGTGGTGATAATATCGCCGATGACGCTTTGATCGATTGTTTGGCCGGTAATAGGATCGTCATATTTTCCTGTGTAGGTTTCTTTTAGCGCGTGCGCTTCCTCAATCATTTTCTGAAGTTTTTCTTCTGTTACTTCATAGGCCGTACCTTGGGGCATTACCAGACGCGCGGTGGCATATTCACTGTCGATGGGGGGAAAAAAGGTCATCTTCAATCGGCCGCTGTATGAGTAAAAACAAATAATTATTGCTGCTCCGGTAAAAAGGCAGAGGGTGACATAACGATTGGCCGAGGCCGTGTCGAGTACGGGGCGGTACAATTTTTCGATAAACCACTCCAATCCATCAGCGCAACTGCGTTGCATGCGGGCGAGTAGGCTCAGCCGATCGCGAGGGGGTTTGCCGGTGGAAAGATGACTTAGGTGGGCTGGAAGGATCAGCTTGGATTCGACCAGTGAAAACAGGAGGCAGGGAATAACAACAAATGGAATCTGGGCGAAAAATTGCCCGCGGCGCCCTTCAACCATCAGTAGAGGGACAAAGGCAATGGCGGTGGTTAGTACTCCGAAGATGACGGGTGTGGCAACCTCCTGGGCGCCTTTGATGGCTCCCTCCAGTCCGGTTCCTCCCCGTTGCTGATAAGCGTGGATCCGTTCTCCCGTAACAATGGCATCATCCACCAGAATACCCAGGACCAGAATAAAACCATATAGAGTCAGGAGATTGATGGTTACCCCGAAGTAAGGCATGAGCGCAAAGGCTCCCATGAAGGCAACGGGTACTCCAAGACACACCCAGAAGGCGACCGCAGGCCTTAGGAACAAACCCAAAAGAATGATGATTGAAGCTATCCCCATGAAGGCGGAGTCATTGAGGGTTACCAGACGTTTATTGATTATATCGGCGCGGTTATTCCATATATCTACACTTACTCCCTCAGGCAGGGAGGGTTTGAGTTGTGAGTCCAGGTATCCTTGCACGATGCCTTCTATCTTGAGGGCATTCTGGTCGCCGGTTCGTGCGATGTGCACCACCGCACAGCGTTTGCCGTTGTAGCGCATAACCACCTGCTCCTCCTCGAAGGCATCAGTGACATTGGCAATTTCTCCAAGGGTTAAATGGGATCCATTAGGCAGGGCCTTGAGGATAATTTTCTCGAAGTCGGCCTTGTCGAAGGCACGACCCTCGGTCCGTACGAGAACTTCGCCATTGCGGGCCTTGATGACTCCGCCGGGTAAGTCGACGGCTGAACTGCGAACCGCTTCAGCAACCTGTTGCAGTGTGAGCCCATGTTCCTGCAACACGGTTTCGGAGACTTCAATATTAATCTCGTAATTGCGCAGGCCGCGCATTTCCACCCGAGAGATTCCCTCCAGCCGGCCGACCTCATCACGGATCCGTTCGCCCAGTTTGCGCAGGTCATACTCACTCATCTTTCCATAGATGATGAGGGTGACCACTTCGTGAAGATGCTCCTCGATCCGCACAACCGGAGGTTCAATGCCATCAGGCAGGCTGTTAAGACTATCGACCCGGCTCTTAACATCCTCGAGCAATACCCGTGGGTCGTAGTCTGACTCTGCTTCAATCTCTATCGAGCAACGGCCTTCACGTGCCGAACTCTTGATTTCCTCGATGCCGGGAAGATCGGCTACAATGTTTTCCAGCGGGATAACAATGGATTCCTCCATTTGCTCAGGGGTGGCGCCTCTATAAGTGACCCGAACTTCCACCTCATCAGGGGTGAACATGGGAAATACCTCAACCGGAAGCCGGTTGATGATGCCATTGACCCCCATCAGGACGATGAAAATCATCAGCAGATTGGC
>CAZAIZ010000328.1:0-2663 GCA_964485275.1 uncultured Pedosphaera sp. | reverse complement strand
TGGGAAAGCGATCTGAACAACTATTTGAAGAATCCTTGAATCATATCCCGGGCGGGGTGAACTCGCCTGTGCGGGCTTTTCGTGGAGTGGGAGGTCGACCGTTTTTTGCCGAACGCGCAGCAGGCTCGCGTGTATGGGATGTGGACGGCAATGAGTACATTGATTATGTCGGCACTTGGGGGCCGGCAATTCTGGGCCACGCACACCCGGCAATTATTGAAGCGGTGAAGGATGCGGCCAACCGGGGCACCAGTTTTGGTATCCCGAGTGAGGCGGAGGTGGAGATGGCAAAACTGGTAAAGCAACTAGTGCCGAATGTCGAAAAAGTACGCATGGTTAATTCCGGAACCGAGGCGTGCATGAGTGCGATTAGAGTGGCGCGTGGCTTTACCGATCGGCCGAAGATAATCAAGTTTGACGGGTGTTACCACGGGCACGCGGATTCATTGCTGGTGAAGGCGGGCTCCGGAGCATTGACCTGTGGAAATCCGGACAGTGGTGGAGTGCCAGCGGAGTTTACCGCCCACACAGTCGTTTTGCCCTTCAATGATCAGGGTGCAGTTGAGAAGGCTTTTGCGGCCAATGAAGGTCAGGTTGCCGGGGTTATCCTGGAGCCGGTTCCGGGTAATGCCGGGGTGTACTTGCCTCAATCAGGTTACCTGAAGTTTTTGCGTGAGATTACGGCTGCCAACGGGAGTTTGCTGATCTTTGATGAGGTGATGACCGGTTTTCGCGTGAGCTTGAGCGGTGCGCAGGGCAGGTTCGGCATTACGCCTGACTTGAGTTGTTTTGGTAAAATTATCGGAGGAGGATTGCCGGTGGGTGCCTTTGGTGGTCGCGCACAGGTTATGGATGTGCTTGCGCCTGATGGACCGGTTTATCAGGCAGGTACCTTGAGTGGTAATCCATTGGCCATGGCCGCAGGGATTGCCGCCCTGGGGGAACTGCAATCAGGTGCAGTGCATGAACAACTGGAGGTTTTGGGTGCGCGATTGGAAGCGGGTTTGAATGCGGCGGCGCAAAAGGCCGGCATAGCGGTGGTGACCCAACGTGCAGGGTCCATGAGCTGTCTCTTTTTTGCCGCGAGGCCGGTCCATAACCTGGATGATGCCATGCAGGCCGATCGCGAACGATTTAAGAAATATTTTCATGGAATGTTGGCTGAAGGGATTTATCTGGCGCCGAGTGCGTTCGAGGCCGCCTTTTTGTCCGCGGCACACACTAAAGATGATGTTGATGCCACCATTGCTGCGGCTGAAAAAGTGATGGGAGCCCTGTAATGAAAATTCTGGCGATTGATCACGGGGATAAAAGGATGGGTATTGCTGCAAGCGATCCATTGGGGATGATGGCCCATCCTTTGGAATTCATTTCCTCTGAGCCTTTTGATGAATTTCTCATCCGACTCAAGGAGATTCTCGCTGAACGTGAAACCGAACAGATCATTGTGGGAATGCCTCGTAATATGGATGGGAGCATCGGGCCTCAGGCACTCAAGGTTGAGGATTTTGTGGCGGTGTTGAAGAAATCAGTGACAGTTCCGGTTCGCACCTGGGATGAGCGACTCACAACCGTGGTGGCCGAGGACAAGCTGCGTGAGGCAGGAGTGAGCATGCGTGAAGCTAAGAAGAAGGTGGACGCGTCTGCTGCTGCTGTGATGCTTCAGGATTATATGGATAGTTTCTCCTGATGAGGCGTTTCAAGCTTACCATTGCCTATGATGGCTCACGGTACTACGGGTGGCAGGTGCAGAAGGGGCAGGTCACAGTGCAGCAGCGTGTGGAGGAGGCATTTCAAAGGCTCTTTCCGACCGTAAAGAGAGTCCACAGCTCGAGTCGTACGGACACCGGGGTTCATGCCCTGGGCATGGTGGTTCATGTGGATTTGCCAAAAGCCGAATCTATGGATCCTTACAAGCTCCAAATGGCTGTGAACGCTTTTTTGCCGGAGGATATCCGGGTGGTGAAGGCGGTTCGTGCCAAGAATGATTTTCACGCCCGTTTTGATGCAAAGGGAAAACAATACCGATACATGATATGGAATGCGCCGGCGATGAATCCGCTCCTTCTTGGCAAGGCATGGCATGTGCCTTCACCGATGGATGTGGTGCGAATGAAAGGTGCAGCCAAGTTGTTTGTTGGGAAAAAAGACTTTAAGTCCTTTGCGACCACTCGCGAGTATGAGATGGAAACGACCGTTCGGCGGGTTACCCGTTGCGAGGTGCGTAAGAAGGGGGCTGAACTTATAGTCGCCATTGAGGGGGAGGGCTTCCTGTACAAAATGTGCCGGGGTATCGTTGGCACATTGGCAAGGGTGGGGCACGGCAAGCTGACACAGAAAGATATTCGTTCCATCTTTAGCAATCGAGATCGGCGAATGGGAGGCATGAATGCACCGGCCTGTGGGCTTACCCTCATGAAGGTGAAATACTAGTGCCAATGAATATTGTTCTTATTGAGCCGGAAATTCCTCCCAATACAGGTAACGTGGCGAGATTGTGTTCGGCAACCGGAACGCGATTGCATCTGGTGGGTCCACTGGGTTTTCGTCTGGGTGATCGCGAGTTGAAACGTTCCGGCATGGATTACTGGGAACAGGTGGACTGGCGGTTATGGGAGGATTGGGGCGTGTTTGAAGCGGCACTTCCTGAAGGGACGCGCTGC
>CAZAIZ010000327.1:0-2664 GCA_964485275.1 uncultured Pedosphaera sp. | reverse complement strand
AAAGATGCATGCCCTCATCCAAACCGGACCAAAAGGCAAAGCCTATCGGAATTTTCTCAATTCCAACACAGGCAATAAACCAGCCCTTGAATCCCATGGGGTTCTCTCAATCGCTGCTGCGGTAGAACGTGATACACTGGTAGGAGTCAAGACCGACCATCTTGCAAGAATTGTGGTGATTGGTGATTCGCTTTTTTTGAGTAATCAAATGATCGACAAGGAAGGTAATCGTGAACTTGCGTGGCACACCGTTAACTGGTTGCTGGATCGGTCCAACCTGCTGCAGGGGATTGGCCCTCAACCGATTCAAACATACCGTTTTGAATTCAAATCGAACGAATTTCGTAATCTAGCAATATTTCTGATAGGAATATTGCCGGGTGGAACCTTGGCTTTTGGCATTTTAATTTGGCTTCGTCGTCGTACATAACAATGCTCCACAAAGATACTTTATGGTTGGTAGGTGCAGCGATTTTTGCTGCAGGATACCTCTTCATTTTTGAATTCGACCGCCCGGAGCCAAGCAAAACTATCCCCGATTTGGTTGAGCCATTCGATCCTGCCACGGTACAGGGCATCCAAATTACCTACAACGGCACAAATATTATACATGTGACACGCCCTGTCGGCCGCTGGACTTTGGAAAAACCAATACAATATCCTGCGATAAAGGAAGGTCCTCAGGCTCTTCTCAACGCTTTATTAAAACTCAAGCCATTTAGCTATAGAGACATCCCGATGGACATTGAGGACTTCGGATTCAAGCCTCCTCGTGTGCTTGTCGCCCTGGAAGAGGCAACTGGTAAGAAGATTGAGCTGCATCTGGGAGACTTCACTCCACTAGAAGACAAAATTTACGCACGATCACCCCAGAAAACAGGTGTATTCACATTGGACCGAAAATTTCTTGATGCCCTGCCATATACAGAAAATTTCTGGCGTGATCGAAGTTTATTTCATCTTGATAGAAGTCGCCTTGAAATAAACCAGATACAAGTCCGGTCGGGCCCTCGCGATATGATCTTACAACAAACCACAAATGCAACGTGGCAAGTTTCCTTACCAGCCCCCATCAAACGAGCCAACAACACCCGAATCAAACAAATGCTGGTAAAGATATGGAACTGGAATGTTGTTGAATTTGTCACTGATGACCCAAAGGCCGATCTGCAACGTTTTGGGCTTCAATCACCTGAAGCAGAACTTGTATTAAGTCGTGGAACCAATGATCTGGCGACCATCCAGTTTGGACACAGTCCCACCAATCAACCGGGTCTAGTTTATGCACGATGTTTAACCCACACTAATGTTGTCATCATACCCAAACCATGGCTCGAAGAACTGCGTGCGCCTGTGTGGGACTTCTGTGATCATCATTTGGTCGATTCTTTTGATCCCGGAGTTAATTCCCTTGCTCGTATTGAAGTGCAATCCGGTGAACCGTTTGCACTACAGCAATCTACAAATGGACTGTGGAAGATCACTCAACCTGTATTAATGCCCGCCGATGAGCAGCTCGTTTTAAACCTGCTACAACAACTACGTTCACTGAAGGCCATCGAAATGGAGCGAGAGGTTGTTGGTGATTTCTCAGCCTTTGGCCTGGACAAACCCTCTGGCCAATACACTTTACGGCAAAGAGGCGGCACGAATGCCGTTATAACTCAAATCTCCTTTGGTTTGCCCGCCGACGATACTAGTGAAAGGATTTTTGCCCGGCGGCACGATGAAGGTACTGTTTACATCGTATCGGCTGCAGATCGACAAAATCTGCCTGCCTATAGTTACCAGCTTAGAGCTCGTCGATTCTGGCAGTTTAACACCAAGGAAGTAACCAAAATATCCCTCAACCGCGGAGAGGAATCCATGGAGCTGATACGGAATACAAAAGGCCAATGGGCTAGCCCAAAAGGCCTGCTCCCCCCCGAAAAGCACGAGAATATTTCCACTGCTTTAAATGCCCTCAGTCGATTGAAAATAGCTGCATGGACCGCACAAGGGGCTGACAAGTTGGCAACCTATGACATCCTTCAACGAAAAAAAACCATCACATTGGAACTTCAACGCAATGGGAAAAAAATTACCCGAAAGATTCAGTTTGGCAAGCAGGCGCCATCCCTAAACTTCTACGCATTTGCCACGGACCCACTGGAACAGGAGCCAGTGGTGTTTGAGTTTCCTCTAAATACCTACAACGCCTGCGAAATTATTCTTTTCCCACTTCTTGCATCTGAATCTGGAGAACAATAACGAACTACCGTCGGTGCCGCTTGGCCTTGAGCTGGGCTTCAGAATAAAGGATGGCCTGAGCCAGGGCATTTGCCTCTTCGACGGAAATATCGCCACCTTCTTCCAGTCGTTTTTGGGCTTTGGCTTTGGCTTCCTCGGCAACAGCCTCGTCGATGTCAGAACTCCCAATGGCATTGTCTGTAAGGATGGCAACATGATCACCAGTGATCTCGGCAAAACCCTCACCCACAGCAAGAATCTCTTCGCTCCCGTCTTTCTTCGCTATGAGTTCCCCCGCATGCACCTTGGTCATCAGTGGAACGTGATTGGGATATATACCCGCCTCACCCTCAGAAGCCGGCAAGGTCACCATGTCGACATCTTCTGAATAGATAACCGCTTCAGGGGTAACAATCTCTAACTTGAGGGTATCTG
>CAZAIZ010000326.1:0-2664 GCA_964485275.1 uncultured Pedosphaera sp. | reverse complement strand
GAGAGCATCAGGGACTTCACTGAATAATGCGGCCATTTCGTCTGCACTGCGCAAATAGAATTGTTCAGGTGCATAATTCATCCGGTTTGGATCCGAAAGATGTGTTTGCGTGCCGATGCAGATGAGTGCGTCATGTGCATGAGAATGCGATCGTTCCAGGTAATGCACATCATTTGTGGCTACCAGATTCAGGTCATACTCTTTTGCCCATTTAATAAGCTCAGCATTAACCTTGGCCTGTTCGTTGATGCCGTGGTTTTGAAGCTCCAGGAAAAAGTGATCTTTACCGAAAATCTGTTTAAACCAATCGAGTGCGTTGCGTGCTTTATCGGGGTTGTCGTGTATTATGGCCTGCGGGATTTCACTGGCCAGGCAGCCGCTTAGCGCAATGATTCCTTCCTTGTGGGATTCGAGAAGTTCCTTGTCAATTCGTGGTTTATAATAGAAACCTTCTAAATGAGCGGCTGTGGTCAGGCGCACAAGATTCTTATAGCCAATATCATTTTCGGCCAATAACAGGAGATGGTTATAGCCATCCTTGCCAGTTCTGCTGTTGGCTTTGCGCTCAAAACGACTTCCCGGTGCAATGTATGCCTCGCATCCGATAATCGGCTTTATGCCATTACGTTTGGCTTTCTGGTAGAAGTCCACCGCACCATGCATTACCCCGTGATCGGTGATGGCAAGAGAGGGAAATTTTAGATCTATCGCACGATCTATCAGTTTATCCAGTCTGCACGCTCCATCGAGCATGGAGAACTCGGTGTGGACATGTAGATGAACAAACTCGTTATTGGGCACCCCTAAAATCTAACCATGATAGGCCCATCGCGCAAGACGATGAAATCGTTTGGTTGTTAACAGTTTTTAGGTTGCAAGCCAGAGCTTGCTTTCCGAGAAGAAAGCACTCACATTGCACCTGCCCGACTTGGTTAAATTCCGAGTAATTGTCTATGAGTGAAGAATCCGAAAATGACTTGTCGCTTGATTTACAGTTTTTACCTGAATGGGCTCAGGAAGACTCGGGCAAGAATAAGTATGAGGGTCATTCAGGGGATGATCGTAGGGGGCAGGTGCGCGGCAGGGGTCAGAAACGGAACAATCAGCACGGGCGTGATGAACGTAAAGGACGTGGTGCGGGCCGCTTTAAAGGGAAGGATGGGCGTGGTGGTAAAAGAATTAGTGGAGGAAGTAAGTCCGATTCCCGAGAGGCCCGGGTCGGTCGGCAGGTGCACGACGGTAAGGGAGGAAGATTTCAAAGGCCGAAAGCTCCGCAGCTTGAATTGAGGGTGGATTTTGTTCCTGACGAACAGGGTGTGGAATCTATTGCCAAGGAAATAAGACTTACGGGCAGGGCTTATCCGCTCTTTCAGATTGCCTTGTTGATTTTGGATCGACCGAGTCGGTACGCCATCAAATTAAGTTCTCTAAACAAATCCGGGGACAATAAAGGCCAACGACTTTTTCAATGTAAGCTGGATGGGACCGCGTGGTTAACTGAAGAGCAATGTGTTCGTCACGCGCTTTCAATCCACTTTGAAGATTTTTACGAGATCAAAAAGACCGAAACCGAGGGGCCCAAAGGAAATTTTGCCTTTGTTGCACAATGTGGAGTTACTGAGGAGTATCTTGGAGCCCCAAACCACCACGATTACCAGAATATACTCATCCGCTTTCATGCCGAGCGACTTCCCCGAATGCCATTTGAAAAGTTTAAATCTCGCATTCGGATTCTTAAAGAAGAGGAGTCTGTTCAGGCCTGGCTTGAACAGGCCAAGTGGAAGACCCAATTCATTACAAAAAAGACTGAATCTGAAGAAGCTTTTGATAAGCGTGATGAGGTCGAAATACATTTTCGGGAACATCACATTGCAGATACAGTCGAAGAAGTTGACCACCTTACAATTTCCGGAAAGTCAGCCAAAGTAATGCATGATCCGAAGATGTTGGCCGAATTCCTAAAGGATCAGTGGCACAAACAAAAACATTTTCCGGTCCAGCTATCCACGCATTTAAGTAAAAAATTTTCCAGTTTGGGGCTTCAGTTTTTCAAGAAGGACAAGAAAGTGACGCATGTATCGGTTGCTCGACCGAATTATTTGGATGTTGAGGCAGTGCCGGTGAGCGAAGGAGTGAAGAGCATAATGCAGTTTATCGATTCAGTTTCGAATTGCACTCGGCGTCAAATATTAGAACGACTTGGTGGGATGCAGCCTGTCGGTTCGGGAGAACGGGAGGAATTGCCGGTTGCGTTTGAGCAAACAGAAAAGCAACAACAAATTATCTCTGATTTGCATTGGCTCATTCACCAAGGTCATGTTCTGGAGTTCTCTAATGGTATTATTGAGACAGCCAAGAGACCTCGCAAGCAGACCGAGGAGAAGGTTGAGGAGAAGGTTGAGGAGAAGGTTGAGGAGAAGGTTGAGCAAGGGCAGTTAGAACCAGATTCGCCTGATGTTGTTAGGGGAGAAGGTAAGATAAAGGGAGTGAATGAAGAGTCTTCAGCAGGAACTGAGAAAATTACTGGAGAATAATCCTCAGGAGACGATTACTCCCACTCGATGGTTCCGGGGGGTTTGCTCGTAATGTCATAGACAACCCGGTTTACTCCATCAACCTCATTGATGATTCGGCTGGAGAGGGTTTCCAATAGCGCGGGTGGCA
>CAZAIZ010000325.1:0-2665 GCA_964485275.1 uncultured Pedosphaera sp. | reverse complement strand
TCCACCAGGAACGCCCCCAGCCATTAAATGTTCCCGCAGCTGTTCCAGACTTGTGGAAATGACTCGAATCCAAATCATTGGTGCGTTTGCACTTGGGATCGGTCGGCGAAAGGAGGGCATTGGAACTCGCCAAATCCTGACGGAGTTGCGTGTTGGTAAAGATGAAGCGAATATCGCCAGCCATATGCACAAGACAACCCCGGTTGCCAGCCAAACGAGGGGCACCATTGCGGAGTTGTTTCGACTGGTTGATCCAGCCGCTGTTGCGCTTATGTGCCGCACCGGCTTCCTGAACGGTTAATCCAGCCATATGGGCCGCAGCTTCAGCAGTCATGAACCATGGGTACATCTGCTCATTATCACCCGCAAAGGCCGATAAAACCTTTTGAAGTTGGGTCATTTTGCCGTTGCACTTCAGTCGGTTAGCCTTTTTCTTGGCCTTTGCCAAGGTGGGGAGAAGCATACTGGCGAGGATTCCAATAATGGCAATCACGACCAGCAGCTCGATCAAAGTAAATGCTTTTTTCGTAGTTTTCATTTTCTTGAATTGTTGGGTTGATGTATAGGGAAAACGCTCCCTAGATCCTAGCCGTCTACGCAAAAATCATGCCACCAATCTCTTTTTGTTAATTTATTAATGTTTTTGACGTAATATTATTGTATTGAGCAGGAATTCTATCTTTTTTAACAGGATTTTGATCTCTCAACGTTTTTTGTGATCAGTTCCAACTATTCTTGGCTTCCCAATTGCGTGGATTTCACGCGGTTCGGAGTGAAAATAATTCTTTCAATTAATGTGGCAATTACGGCAGTCTCCAGCCCCTCACCGGTGGAAACCGTAACCCAATAACTGTTAAAATAACTGATAAAGAAATGAAAGAACTACTTAAACTACTACCCCTTCTCGGACTTGTATCGTTGATTAATCTGTCGATCGGCTGCGGCGAAACTGCAAACGTAGGCGATGATACTCCTCCCCCAGCTGAAGACGGTTATGATGGTGGTGGTGGTGATAATGAGGTTAAAGGTGACGTGGAAAACCTGAAGTCTCCTGAATTTAAGGGCGAAGAAGGTGCTCCCAAAGAGTAAGGGAAACCCGAACACCTGATTCCTACCTTCACTTTTTTCACACTAGGGCCTTGTATTTCAAGGCCCTTTTTTTGCTCCAGAACCTAGGGCAACGGAGTAAGACGGATATTACGATACCAGGCCTCACTCGGCGGTCCTCCGTGGATTTGTACCGCGATTACCCCCTCGAGAGGAATCTTGGGGTCAGGCTCGGTGTAATCGATGGTCCGGGTGCCATTGATAAAAAGCCGGATACGCTTACCCTCGCAGCGAATCTCGTAACTATTCCATTTATCGGGTTTGAGGATTTTCTTGATCACCGCTGGATCTGCCTTTGAAAGGACCGTGCGACGGCGCGATTCGTCATACAGACTGCCCCACCAGCCCTTGCCCATGTCAGCCTGATAGCCAATTACCTCATGATGGTTGGGGATTCGCTTGGTACGGATTTGAATGCCGGCATTGGCCTTGGGCCCGCCCAATAGCTTCACTTCCAGCTTGAGAATGAAGTTTTTGTAGGTTTTCTTTGTGCAGAGAAACTCATTGTGGGCAATCTTCTCCTTAAGGGTTCCTCCCACGATGGCCCCCTTCTCAATCCTGAAAATTTTCTGATTTCCCTCCCATCCCTGAAATGTCTTCCCATTGAATAGGTTTTGTTCCTTTTCGACTCCCTCAAGGTCCGAAAACACATAAAAAAATGCCAACATAATTATATAATTCACAGTTAGAATGATAGGATTTAGGCGGCTCTCGGTCGAGTTTATTGTGTCATAACAAAACATTTTTACTGCATTAGGTAACTCTTTATTGATTCTTCCTTCTAACAGCTACCTGTCTCTTAGCCCGCGATGTATTTATTTACAGAATATGTGGTCAAAAATGGCTGATAAAAACCTATCGATCCGATTGAACGGTGATAATCCAAACCACCACCTGTGGAATAATAACGGGACGTGGTGGCTTCATTACACGATGCATTTGCCTGACCACACCAAAAAACGCGTACGCAAGAGCCTGCACACTCAGGATATGAAGGAGGCCCGGCGTCTCCGAGACGAATTTTTGGAAAACAACTAAACCTATATTATCCTTTGCCCCTTATCTTGTCCTGAGTCTTCTAGAGCCCTTGAGCCGCTCGATCAAGATCGCCCGCCTTCTCTCTAAAAGAGAGTTTGATCTCAAATAGGGGGGTCTCTATGAATTAAAGGGCCTGCCTGTCAAGACCCCCCTTAAGTTCACTTTTTCTCGCGCACCACCGGCGTCTTGAAGCCCTCGATCTTGTTGTCGATCAGCTTCACGTCCTGCGTTTCCTCGCCCACGTGCACCCCCACGCGCTGCTGCGCGCCGCGGGTCTCGCGAATCTCATTGGCCTTGAGCGTAATATCGCGGATGTTGCCGCGCACCTCGACGCCGATGCCGACCTCGTTGCCGCTATCAATGATGCGGTTTTTTTCCACGCGGTTGCGGTGCGGTCCAAAGTTCTTGCCGCGTTTGTCTGGGCGAAAAACGATGCCACCTTTCTTGCTGCGCAGCACGTCGTTGTTCAGAATAAAATTATCGGTGTCGCGGTGCCCGATTGAAATACCGATATCATTCT
>CAZAIZ010000324.1:0-2666 GCA_964485275.1 uncultured Pedosphaera sp. | reverse complement strand
TACCCTTTTGAATTGAACGGATCTCCTCCTGTTTGATTCGGTAGTTGCGCAAAGGCATTCGATCCACAACCAGAGCCCCCAACTCCACCTTCATTTTATCACTTAAAATCAAATCCCCGGAACGGGTAATAATTGCGTATTGCTCCGGATCGGCCTCAGGCTTCTTTAGCCAGAGAGCAACAACTTCAGTTCCAATCTGGTATGTCATCCGCCCAAAAAGAATAGACTCAATCTCAATATTTCCCTCATGAACCCCAAGCGGTTTGCCTTCAACATAATCCCCTGAACGAAGCATAACTCCAGGCTTTCGATTACGGAGTTCTTCGGCTTGCCCCAGCGAAATGGGGGTAAAAAATACAGCAGCCGTATTGAGGGTGCTCAGGAAGATATCCTTAGGGTCCCCTTCAAAAGTGACTTTCGTGTCATTAAGCGCAATCACCGGGCGGGCAATGTAAGTCCCTCTCAAGCTAAGGGCTCCAGGAGTTTCCACCGCCAAAAGACCTTCAGTAAGCCTATCCAACTCATTGGTGGACTTTGCAACGGGCGGTTGATCAAATTCCAGAAACTGCAGGTCTTCTGACGATACGGTGATATTGCCAACCTTTATTTTCCCCGATGCCAACAACTCAACCTTCCCCTCCAAGCTAACCCCATCCTGCTTAAGCAAAGTATCCGCCAGGGAGGAAATCCCCAATAAGGCAATAATAAATGAGAATCTGATTAATCTCACGGTCGATAGACTACTACTAAAGGTATCCGGGGTGAACCCAAAACTGCCATTTACTGGTAATGGGGAGGCTTTGTTATGTTGTCCTTGATCGACTTCATATCCGTGTCAGCCAAGTTTTCAGTGAGCTGCTCAACCTGCTGAGAGAGACGGCGTATGGTCTTGTCCTGCTCAATTACTGTCTCGTTGAGAGACTCGGTAAGCTGTTCCATATGTGCGAGTGCCGATTCAATCTTAACCAAGCGTTTTTCCTCAACAGCCATAAGCCTGACCATAACTCTTGGACTGGATAATTCCAGCGTCAATTCACTCTTGCGAACGCTGAAAGTTCATGGACAATCCACCCCTGCATATGAAATTCGTTAGCTATATCACTTTTTTGCTGTTCATGAACTTTGCCGCACAGGCCGACTGGAAGCAGTGGCGAGGCCCCAGCGGCCAAGGCCACGCCAATGCCAATCTCCCCACCAAATGGAGTGAAACTGAAAATGTGGTCTGGCGGTCCGCCCTCCCCGGCAAAGGCTGGTCATCTCCAGTCATTGAAGGCAACCAAATCTGGCTGACCACTGCTTTTGAGACCCCAGCCAGCGAGACTGAAACAAAGGAAAGGCTAAAAAATAATACCGGAAGTGTTCCGGTCCATGTATTAAGCAAGGTTCGCCTGCACGCGGTGTGTGTAGATAAACGAACCGGGAAACTGTTGCATAATGTAGAGGTTATCACCAAAGAGGACCCTCAATGGGTCCATAAGCTCAACAGCTATGCTTCGCCGACACCCGTAATTGAAAATGGAAAAGTATACTGCCACTTTGGTGCTTACGGCACCACCTGCGTCGATGCAAAAACAGGGAAGGTGATCTGGCAAAACGGCAAAATTCAAGTCATGCATGAGAACGGCCCTGGCAGCACTCCGGTACTCTTCAAGGACGTGTTAATTTTTCACATGGATGGAAGTGACAAACAGTTTGTCGTGGCATTGGACAAAAAAACAGGGAAAGAAAAATGGCGCACTACCCGCAGTGGCTCCATGCATTCAAACCCACAACTCAAGAAATCCTACGGCACACCTGTCATAGTAGAAATCGAGGACACACCAACCCTGCTCTCACCCGGATCCAACTGGCTCTATGCCTATGATCCGAGCTCTGGTAAAGAATTATGGAAGGTCGAATATGGAGGGCTGGGTTTCTCACTGGTCCCCCGGCCAGTCACGGGTCATGGGATGATCTTTATGAGCACCGGATTTATGAAAGCCAAACTCCTGGCTATCCGTTATGAAAAAACTGCAAAGCCGGATATTGCCTGGAGTTATAGCCGAGGCGTACCCACACAACCTTCCCCGCTCCTCGTGGGAGATGAGCTTTATTTCATCACTGAAAGCGGAGGTCTGGTAACCTGCCTGGATGCCCATACCGGCAAAAAAAATTGGGTTGAAAGAATCGGAGGCAACTATTCCGCCTCGCCCACTTTCGCCAACGGCAAAATCTACTTCCACAGTCGCGAAGGTGAAACGACAGTTTTGCAGGCCGGCAAGACTTTCAAGATGTTCAATGAAAACAAGAACAAGCTTGATGGTCAACACATGGCCAGTGCTGCAGTTGATGGAAATGCCCTGATCCTTAGAACTGACAAGGCACTGTATCGTATCGAGCAAAAATAAAAATGCTGAACCCTATGGGTTCAGCATCTTGCAGTTGCCTTTTGTTACTCTGTTATTTCTCGTAACGGAACCCCTTTTGGGCTGCCTGTTCACGAATGAAACCTCCCACCTGTTCGTCAAACCCATCACCTTTGCCTTCCTTCTTGAGTTCGGCTTTTTTGGTGATGATAAATTGACTGCGTTTCTTGAGGAGCTTATTGAGTTCATTCTGTAACTTCTTACGCTCCGCAACCTGTTTGTTCAGGTAAGCCTCACGTTCCTTCTTGTCCATTTTACGGA